>PWLT01000421.1 GCA_003558415.1 Hyphomicrobiales bacterium | reverse complement strand
TGGTGACCTCGCCCGAGCCCATCGATGGCTTCGATGCACCCACCGTCGCGGAACTGGGCAAGCCGGAACTCGAGGCGCTTGTCGGCTGGACAGGCATTGCCGGCCCCGCAGACCTGACCGATGAAGCCGCTGAGAAGTGGGGCGAATATCTGGCCGAAGCTGTTCAAGACGAGGAGTTTCTTGCCTTCATGACCGAGGGCGGCTCGGTCGTGAACCTCATGTCGCCGGATGAATCTGTCGAGTTCGTCGAAAGCGCCTATCAGAGCTTCCGCAGCCTGGTGGTCGAACTTGATATGGAAATCGACTGAGGCTCAAAAGCCTCCGAGACACTCAAAGCCTGAAGGCAGCGCGGGAAAGAACTCGCGCGCCAAAGCCCCTGCCCGGAATCGGGCGGGGGCACTCAAAAGGGACTCTGCCAGTGCTCGCACCGCTTCACCCGCTGGACCGACGCATATCCTTGACTGCCTCTGACACCCCTCTTGCCCGGTCGTCAGGGGTGAAAAGCCATGCGCCGCTCTCCGTGGCGCGGCTGGAAACGCTTGTCGTTCGGGCATCGCTTTCCCATCCGGTCCGCACCGCACTCGGAGTTATGCGTGACCGACCTCGCGCACCGCTCCTAGCCGAGGGCGACAGGCCCGCCGGGCTTGTGGAAACGGCGGGCATCGACATCATATCCACTTTCGCCTCGACCCGACGCCAGCGCGCAGATGCCGTGTCATCCGGCCAACGCACCGCTGCCTGACAAAGGGGGACAATGCATGCTGTCGCGACGTGACGAAATCCTGATCGGACTGGGGGTCATGGCTCTTGCCGCGCTGTTCCTGTGGTGGCTGATACCGACCTATGTCGCGATCCCCCGCCGTGTCCCGAACAGGGCGCTGGCGCCGAGCTTCTGGCCCAACATCATCGGCTGGACGATGATGCTCGCCGGCGCCCTTCTGGCCACGCGCGCCACTCTGGGACCGGCGCTGCCGACCGGCACTGCCGACCGGGTGGGGCCCCGCGGGCCGGAATTTCTGCGCCTGTTCGGGATGGCGGCCATCATGCTGGTCACCTACCTGGCCATTCCGGTGCTCGGCATGGTCTGGGTTTCCATGCTTACCTTCCTGGCCATACTGTTTCTGACTGGCGCAAAACGCCTCGGCTGGGGCGTTCTCGTCGCCGTGCTTCTGCCGCTGACCCTGTATTTCTTCTTCACCAAGGTCGCCGGGGTCGCCATTCCCCAAGGCCAGATCGTGAGGCTGCCGTGAGCTTGCTTGAATCTGTCGCCGCCGGATTCGCTCTGGTGATGCAATGGGAGAGCCTGTTCTTCCTGGCCACGGGGGTTGCCGTTGGCGTGTTCGCGGGCGCAGTTCCGGGCATGTCGGCCACCATGGCAGTGGCACTGACCTTGCCTTTCACCTTCGCCTTGCCACCCATCTACGGCATTCTGCTCCTGCTCGGGGTATACAAGGGCGGCATCTTCGGCGGATCGATCCCCGCGATCCTGATCAAGACACCAGGCACACCGGCGTCTTCGGCAACAGCACTCGATGGCTACCCACTGGCCGAGCAGGGCAAGGCGGGCAAGGCGCTCAGCATGGCGCTCTATTCGTCCTGTATCGCCGATTTCGTCTCCAACATCGCGCTGATCATGTTTGCGGGCTGGCTGGCATTGTTCGCGCTGAACTTCGGGCCGCCCGAGTTCTTCACGCTGATCGTGTTCTCGCTCACCATCATCGCCGGTGTGTCGGGCGACAGCCTCCTGAAGGGCATCGTGGCCGCCACTCTGGGCCTGATGCTGGCGACCGTCGGCCTTGACTTCATCGGCGGGACCGAACGCTTCACCTTCGGTTCGGTGGAAATGCGCGGCGGGCTGAACTTCATTGCCGTGCTGATCGGGCTCTTCGCGCTGCCCGAGATCATCTCCTATGTCCGCAACCCGCGCGAACGCGATGCCAGCGTGCGCGGGCTGGGCCATGCCAGCCTGACACGGGCCGAGTTCCGCGGCAGCCTGAAATCGATCTTCCGCGGCAGCGCGATCGGGGTCTTCATGGGGTCCATTCCGGGCATCGGTGCCGCGCCTTCGGCTTTCCTGTCGTATTCTGAGGCGCGCCGTAGCTCGCCCAATCGCGACAATTTCGGCAAGGGGGAGATCGAAGGCGTCGCAGCCGCCGAAGCGGGCAATAACGGCGTCGCCGGGGCAACCCTGATCCCGCTTCTGTCGCTGGGCATCCCGGGTGACGTGATCACCGCAATCATCATCGGCGCCTTCATGATCCACGGCCTGACCCCGGGACCGCTGTTGTTCGAGAACCACGCCGATCTTGTCTATGCGATATTCATCGGCCTGATCGCCAGTTCGTTCCTGCTCCTGATCATCGGATCGGTGGCGATCCGGGCGTTCCGATACATTGCCGACGTCCCGACCAACCTGCTGTTTCCGGCAGTTCTGGTCCTGTGCATTTTCGGCGTGTACGCGATCAACAACTCGATCTTCGATGTTCTGGTGATGATGGCGATGGGCCTGATCGGCTACATCATGCTGGTGCTGCGCTTTCCGGCCGCACCATTCCTGATCGCGTTCATTCTGGGCCCGCTGCTTGAGAATACCTTCCGGCAGTCGCTTCTGATGTCGGGCGGCAGCCTGGAAATATTCCTGCGCGGGCCGATCACCGTCATCTTCTGGTGCCTGACGGTGGCATCGCTGTACTTCATCATCCGCTCGACCATCGCGGCGGCGCGGATCAGGCGGCAGGCCAGGCAGGGTTCCGAGACGGCGCCGGAGCAGAAGGACTAGGGCCGCCCGTGCCAATTCTTGCAACCATCGATCCGGTCACCACGGCCGCGGTTCTGGCCGTGTTCCTGCTTGGAGGAATCGTCAAGGGCGCACTGGGGTTCGGGCTGCCCTTGACCGCAATGGCGATCCTGCCCTTCCTGATTTCGGTGGAAGCGGCCCTGGCGATAAACGCGCTGATCCTTGTTGCGACCAATGTGGCCCAGTTCGTCCAGATGCGGCAGATGCGCGAAACCGTGCTGCGTTTCGCCCCGGTGCTCTGGGGCATCGCGATTGGCGTGGCGGGCGGCACTGCAATGGTATCGCTGTTTTCCGACGACGCGCTGCTGGTGACGCTGGGCGGGGCGGTTGTCGGCTTCACCGCCTTGTCGGTCGCCGCCCCGAACCTGCGGCTTCCGCCGGCGGGGGAGCGTCCGTTTGGCTTTCTGGCCGGGATTTCGGGTGGTGTCCTGATGCCGCTGACCACCGTGGGGGGGCCAATGTATGTCATGTATCTGGTCGGGCTGAGCGTTGACCGAAGGGTCTTTCTCTCTGCCGTGAGTCTGTTTCTTCTGGTTTCGTCGGTGCTGATTGTGGGCGCTTTCATCATCGTGGGCATGTTCGATGGCGAGCGGTTGCTGCTCGCGGCACTGGCGCTGCCGGCGGCAATCGCGGGCATGAGCGCCGGCAACCGGCTCGGCGCGCGGCTGCCGGCAGCGCGCTTCCGGATGCTGGTGCTCGGCATACTCGGCGTCCTGGGGTTGAACCTGTTGTGGAGAGGCTTGAGCGGTGGATAGGAGGCGGCCATGGACGTGAAGTCGCTTTACACATTCATCTCGGTCGTCGATCATGGCAGCTTTGCCCTCGCCGCCGAGGCGCTGGACCTATCGGCATCGGCCATCAGCGTGCAGATGCGTGGGCTGGAGGCCGATGTGGACATGCGGCTGTTCGATCGCAGCCGCCGCCCCCCGGTTCTGACCCCCGAGGGCCGCGAATTCGCCGAACGCGCCCGCGACGTGCTCGCCAAGTGGGAGGAACTGTCCGAAAGCCTGCGGCGCAACCGCAACGCTGGCAAGCTGCGCATCGGCGCGGTGCACACGGCCGTCGCCTCCATCCTCCCACCCGCCCTGCGGACATTGCAACTCAACTATCCCCATCTTGAAATGCGGTTGACGACGGGGCTCGCCCATGACCTCGATGCGTCCCTGCGGGCGGGATTGATCGATGTGGCGCTGACCACCCTTGGGGCCGAGTTGCCCTCGGGTTTCGCCTTCCACACCATAAGTGAACAGCGGCTCGTCGTGCTGGCCCATGCCGAGGCGCCCGGCGAAACCTATCGCGATCTGCTGCGTCTCAATCCCTATGTGCGGTTTTCGCGTCACGCACGGGTCGGAGAACTGGCGGACAGGGCCCTTCGCGCCGCCGGCATCGATGTTCAGTCGTCGATGGAGGTAGACACCCAGGATGGGGTGCAGGCGCTCGTTGCTGCAGGGCTGGGGGTTTCGGTGGTGCCTGAACACCCTGGGCTGCGGGATCCGCGCTTTCGGGTGCTTCCGCTGGGCGATCCTCCCCCGCTGCGCAGGCTCGGGCTGGTGTTCGACCCCGCTTCGCCACGGCGGCGGTTCTGCGAACTTCTGGAAAGCGAATTGCGCCGCGTGGCCGCGGAATCGGGCCTCACCGTGCCATGGGGGGCGGAGAACGATCCGCCAACGGAAGACAAGATGGGGGGGTGAATTGAGGGGCGCTCAAGGCGCTTCGGATCGCTGACGCCGCTAGCGGTCGAATTCGGGTGCCAGAGCCTTATGCGGCCACAATGATGCCCGCTCAGACCAGTTGGCGCGGAATCACCTCATCCCATTCCTGCTCATGGA
>PWLT01000218.1 GCA_003558415.1 Hyphomicrobiales bacterium | reverse complement strand
GGCTCGGCCAGGCTGCGATGCCCGCACCAGCGCGCCAGCCGGACAAGATGCAGCGCCCCCGCCAGCAGCAGCGCCCCCGCCGCGAGCATGCCCTGCGGCGCGGCGAGCCAGGCCAGGAGTGCAACAAGCAACACCCCGAGCGCGAGCTTGTCGAAGCCCTGCATGGGCGGGGTGGGAAGCGTCTGCGCGCCGCGCTTGACGAGCCAGTTGCGCGTGAAGGAGGGCACGATGCGCCCACCAATCACCGCGATCATCATGATCCCGGCGCCGAGCCCGAGCCGCGCCCCCAGGCCCTGCGCCGCGTAGGCGCCCATTGCCGCCTCCCAGTGAAACACCGCATTGGCCGCGACCAGCACACTGAGCATCGCCAGCACGATCAGGTTGCGCCAGTTGCGCCCGGCGACGATCTCGCGCGCGATGAACGCGGTGAAGACCACCCCGAAGGCGAGATCGAGCACGGCCACGAGCGTTGCCGGAAACCCCGCCGACACCGCGACCGCCGCGCGCCCCGCAAGCCACAGCGCAAACAGCCCCGCCAGCGGCCAGCCCACGATCGGCAGCCGCCCCGTCCAGTTCGGCACCGCCGTCGTCAGGAAACCCGCGACCACGGCTGTGAGATAGCCAAAGATCAGCTCATGTGCGTGCCAGGACACCGGGTCGAAGGCGATGGGCAGAACCAGATGCCCGGACAGCATCGGCACCCAGAGCGCCATTGCCAGCCCCGCCCAGACCGCCGCGCCCAGGAAGAACGGTCGAAACCCATAGGTGAAGATCGCCGGCCCGCGCCAGGCGCGCATCCGCTCGGTGGTGGTGCTCATGGGTGCTCCTCGGGAAACGGGGTGCCGGCCTCGGTCAGGATCATGTCGAGCGCAATGTCATGGCGTTGCGGATGGATCGTGGCGAACCGGGCGGATTGAAAGCCGATCGGGCACCATCGTAGCCTTTCTTCCGCGAAGGGCGGGGCTCGCCGGGTGAGGGCATGTCATCTCCGGGATTGCGGTTTGCAATTCCGCCTAACGCTGTTAATGGGTATTGTAAATACCCATTCGGATGCGGACGATCACCATCATGCGCCTCACCTCATTCACGGATTACGGCCTTCGGATGCTCATGCGCATGGCGAGCGCGCCGGAACAGCCGCTGTCAACAGCAGCGCTGGCCGAGGAGCTCGCGCTTTCTCGCAACCATCTCTCCAAGATCATGCAGCGCCTTGCCGGGGCGGGACTGATCGCAACGCGGCGGGGCGGCGGCGGTGGCGCGGTCCTCGCCAGGCCCGCTGAAGAGATCCGGCTGGGCGAGGTGGTGCGCCTGCTTGAGGAGGGTCATCCGCTGGTCGAATGCCTGCGCTCGGATGGCGGTGCATGCAGCCTTGACGGGCGCTGCCGTCTGAAGGGGCGCCTGCGCTCGGCCGAGGCGGCCTTTCTTGCCGATCTGGATCGCTCGACGCTTGCCGATATCGCCCTGCCGCCCGTTGCGGCAGCCTGACCCCGAGCAGGGTGCCTGCAAGGATAACGTCGACACTGACCCTCCCGGAACCCGCATCGGACTCCGGCTTCCGGGGATTGCGATGGCCGTTGCTGCGCGACAGGGCGTGATGGCGTTTCGCGGCTGAGCCCGTGATCTACGCCCGGGACGTCGGCACGCACATGCTGCCTGCCACGTTGGTGGCGGCCTCAACGCGCGACAATGTCCTCTTCCCAGAACGTCTGTTCGGTCCTGGGGTCGGCATAGACGGTGATCTCGCTGCCCTCGGGCCAGGCAAGCAACTCCTCCGCCTTGTGCTTGAGGCTGTGACCTTCCCGATAGGCGCTGTCGATCCAGTGCAGCTGGTAAAGGGGCTTGTCATTCACCCGCGCCTTCGAATCGACATGGGCAAGCACCTTGGCCGTGCGGCGCTCACCCCGCCGCGCGGCGCGGATCATCGCCGCGCTGCGCTGCCAGAACCACCAGCCCACGCCACCGGTTCCCGCCGCCACAACCAATGCGACAAGCCCGAACAGGATCGAATCGCGGCGCGTTCCGCCCCGCTCCAATTCGGCGGTCGAGGGATCGTCGGGCAAATAGAGCACGTTCACCTCGTCACCGCGCGAGACCGAGCCATGATAGCCGCTTGAAACCGTGTCGCGGTTGCGTTGTGTCTGCCCGTCAGGCAGTTCGAAACGATAGGTCACAAAATAGGTCGTCCGCCGGTTGCCGTCGGAGTCGCGCCGCGTGCGCGTGTCCCGGTCCAGGACGGTGGCGCTGGCCTCCACGCCACGCTCGGCGAATTCGCGCGCCTCCCCCCATAGGATGAAGGAGACCGCCCCAAAGGCCACGGTGAACACCAGCCCGATGCCCAACAGCCAGGCGCGCTGGCGCATCAGAATTCCATATATCGAGATCTCCGGCCGCCCCATGCCTGCCTCCCCTTTGTGCAGCTTTTCGCCGGGTCTAGCCAAGGTCGCCGGGCGGATTCAACCCTCGCCGCGGCGCGCCCGGGCAGACCGCATCCACTTGCCTACCCTGCCCGACTGGACACACCGGGCTCAGCGCTCGAATATGTCGCGCTCCCAGAACGCCTGCCTCGTCACCGGATCGACATGGACCGCGATCTCGCTGCCGCGCGGCGCCCATCGCTCCAGTGCCATGCCGTCATGCGACAGGCTCTGCCCCTCCACGCCCGCGTGATCGCGCCAGCGCAGCCGCCAGAACATCGGGTCATCGCCCACCTTCGCCTTCGATCCGACATGCTCGGTCACCTTGGCATTGCGCCGCTCCCCGCGCCGGCCCGCGCGCAGCATCGCCGCGGTGCGGCGCCAGAAGCGCCAGCCGACGAATGCCGCGACGGCAGCGCTCAAGAGCGCGGGCACACCAAAGAAAAGCACCTTGGTGAAACTGCGGCCACTATCCAGCTCGACCAGTCGGGGATCGTCCGGCATATACGTAACGGTGACCCGGTCGCCCGCGTTCACATCGCTGTAAAAGCCCCGCCCGACCTGGTTCATACCGGTTAGCACCTCGCCTTCCCGGGTTTGGTATTCGTAATCGACATAGAAGGAACGCCTGGTGCGGGTCTGCCCGTCGCGCGTGGTTCGATGTGCTACAACGCGCCGATCCTCGATGACGGCGGTCGCCTCCACTCCCTGCGCCTCGAATGCCTGCAAGCGCAGCAGGTGAAAGCCGGAAATTCCCCCGGCGATCAGGGCGATGACGAGCGGAATCCCCGCAAGCCAGGCACGTTGGCGCATCAATATGCCGGTTACCGATATCTGCTCACGCGCCATACCCGCCTTCCGCATTCTGCTGTGCTTTGGCGGCGTCTAGCGTTGCGTGTCGGCCGCATGCAACCCCCTGGCGCGCGCTCAGCCGCTGGGCGTCATGACCACGGGTTTGCGAATGGTCACTTGCTGACCTTGCTGAACCGTGTCCCATGTCATGAGCCCATGCATTCCCGCCTCGCCCAGATACAGAAGATCGAGGGTCAGATGCATCGGCCCCCCGGGCGTGTCGACCTCGGCATTGCCGATGATGCGCGGAATATCGGGTAGATCGCATTCCACCAGGATCTCGACCTCCTCATCGCTGAGCGGGCCGGATGCGCCGTCCTGAAAATCGGGGTCGAGGAAATCGGACGCACCCTCGGCGCGCTCGAAAACGATGTGATAGGGGACTTCGCCATCCTCGCTCGACGCGGTCAGTTCCTCTTCGAAGATCCAGAATACGACCGGCTCGGTCACACCCGAGGAACCGGCGGGCATCGTCCCCCCGCCCTCCATCGTGACGAAACCGGCGAAATCGCGGGACTCGTATTCCCCGATGATCGCGCTGAACAGCGTCTCGTCGTCCACCTCGCCGCACGGGCCGAGTTCGGCGCTGGCCGGGGCGGCCAAGAGCGCGCCGACAAGCGCGAGCGCCCCAAACCGCAGTGAAAGAACATTCATGCTGGCCTCCTATGCAACTGCGAAAATACCCGAATCGCATCGAAGCTAGAAAAGGTCAGATCCCCGATCAACCGTTGCGCGCGCCCTTTTCCTTGGCCCCGGGCCACGCTAAACACCGCTCGACGTGATGCTGCGAAGAGGACCGCCCGCATGGCCATGGACAAGACCTTCGACGCCGCCAGCGCCGAGAAGCGCGTCGCAGCACTGTGGGACGAGGCCCGCGCCTTCGCCGCCGGTGCCAATGCCTCGCGCAGCGACACCTTCTGCATCATGATCCCGCCGCCCAATGTCACGGGCTCGCTGCATATGGGGCATGCCTTCAACAACACCTTGCAGGACATTCTGGTGCGCTGGCACCGGATGCGGGGTTTCGACACGCTGTGGCAGCCGGGGCAGGACCATGCCGGCATCGCCACCCAGATGGTGGTGGAGCGCGAACTGGCCAAGGAGGGCAATGCCGGGCGCCGCGAGATGGGCCGGGAGGCGTTTGTCGCCAAGGTCTGGGAGTGGAAGCAGCACTCCGGCGGCACCATCGTCAACCAGCTCAAACGGCTTGGCGCCTCCTGCGACTGGTCGCGCAACGCGTTTACCATGTCCGGCGCACCGGGCGCGCCGGAGGGCGAGGAAGGCAATTTCCACGACGCCGTGATCAAGGTGTTCGTCGAGCTCTACAACCAGGGCCACATCTATCGCGGCAAGCGGCTGGTCAACTGGGATCCGCATTTCG
>PWLT01000301.1 GCA_003558415.1 Hyphomicrobiales bacterium | reverse complement strand
TTCGCCGAATCCGCGCGCGGGCAGGGATATGCACGGGAGGCCGCCGAAGCCGCGCGCCGTCATGCGCTGGGGCCGATGGGGTTGTCCAGGCTGGTCAGTTACATCGACCCCGGCAATGCCCCCTCCCGCCGGCTGGCCGAAAGGCTTGGCGCGCGCTTCGACGGGACGCTGGGCTTCGAGGGCACCGAGGCGCGCGTCGAGGTCTGGCGCCACGCGCAGGAGGGGCTGCAATGACCGAGCTTTTCGGAGATGAGGCCGACCGCGCCCAGGCCCTGCTGCGCGAGCATCGCGACAGCATCGACCGGCTGGATGCGATCCTCGTCTATACGCTGGCCGAGCGTTTCAAGCAGACCCAGGCGGTGGGCCGGCTCAAGGCCGAGCACGACCTGCCCCCCGCCGATCCCGAGCGCGAGGCGCGCCAGATCGAGCGGCTGGAATGGCTTTCGCGCGAGGCCGATCTCGACCCGGAATTCGCCCGCAAGTTCATGGCCTTCGTGATCTCGGAGGTCATTCGTCACCACGAGAAACTTCAGAGATAGGCGGCCCGTCCGCCGAGACAGCCAAACACAGGAGAAGATTCAAATGGCTACCAAGATCCGACTCGCCCGCGGCGGCTCCAAGAAGCGCCCGCATTACTCCATCGTCGCCGCCGACACCCGCATGCCGCGCGACGGGCGCTATCTGGAGAAGCTGGGCACCTACAACCCGCTTCTGCCCAAGGACAGCGAGGAGCGCGTGCGGATGAACATGGAGCGCGTGCAGCACTGGCTCGACCAGGGCGCGCTGCCCACCGACCGCGTGTCGCGTTTCCTCGAGGCCGCCGGGGTGCGCCCGAAGACCGAGCGCAAGAACCTCAAGAAGGCCGTGCCGGGCAAGAAGGCCACGGAGCGCGCCGAGGCGCGTGCCGCCAAGGCAGCCGAACCCGCCGCCGAGGCCGAAGCGCCGGCTGCGGAAGCCGCCGAGGCCACCGAGGCCGCGAGCGAGTGATCCGCCGCGCCGGCCCGGATGCCACCGGGCCGGCACCGGCGGCGCGCGCCAGCCGGAGGGCCGCGAATGGAGGACGAGCGCGTATGTGTCGGAGCCGTCGCGGGCGCCTATGGCGTGCGCGGCGAGGTGCGGCTCAAGAGCTTTTGCGCCACGCCCGAGGCCATTGCCGATTACGGCCCGCTGGTGAGCGAGGACGGCAGCCGCCGCTTCGAGGTCAGCCTGAAGGGGCCGGTCGCGGGCGGCGTGGCCGCCCGGCTCTCGGGCGTGGAGAGCCGCGCGCAGGCCGAGGCGCTGCGCGGCACCCGGCTCTATGTCGCGCGCGCGGCGCTGCCCGATCTGCCCGAGGATGAGTTCTATCACGCCGACTTGATCGGCCTTGCCGTCCATGATCCGGGCGGCGGGCTTCTGGGCCATGTGCGCGCGGTGCTCAACCACGGAGCGGGTGATCTGCTCGAGGTGCACCGCCCCGGCGGCGGCGAGCCCGTGCTGCTGCCCTTCACACACGAGGCGGTGCCGACGGTGGATCTGTCCGCCGGGCGCATCGTCGCAGACCCGCCGGAGGGGTTGTTCGAATGAGTCCGAAGACACGTGTCAGACTGATCCTGGCGCTGGCCATCCTGTTCTACAGTGCCATCATCGCCGCGGGCACCAGCGGTTTCGCCCCGACGGTCTGGGCCGTGGCCACGCTGCTCTTCATCGTCTGGCACCTCTTGATGAACGAGCCGTCGCCACTGGCCCACTGGCCGATTGTCCTGGCGTTGCACAGCGCCATCGCGGCCGCCTGCCTGGGGCTTGGTCACGCCTTGGGGGCCGCGACGGGGGCAGCGGTGGACCCGCTGCTGGGCCTCTCGGTTGCGTTCGGCGCCACCGGGCTGGCGCGCATGATCGACCGGTCCGCGGGGATCGATGCCACCGGGTCCGGGGAGGCTTCGCGCCACGACCGGGGCGAGGAAAGGTGAGCGGGCCGGGAAAATCGCATGGCCGCCTTGCCGCCACCCCCTCGCGGCGCCCGCGGGATCTGATGCCCGAGCGCCCGCGTCTTGCCGGAGCGTGGACGGCGCGGGTGATCACCCTCTTCCCCGAGGCGTTTCCCGGCACGCTGGGGCTCTCGCTCACCGGCCGCGCGCTGGAGCAGGGGCATTGGACGCTGGAGACGATCGATCTGCGGGAATTCGGTGAGGGGCGTCACCGCAATGTGGATGACACCCCCGCGGGCGGCGGCGCGGGCATGGTGCTGCGCGCCGATGTCATGGGCCGCGCGCTTGATGCCGCCGCGGCGGGCACGCCCGGCAGCCGCGCGAAATGGCCCGTCATCTATCTCAGCCCGCGCGGGCGCAGGCTCGATCAGGCAATGGTGAGGCGCTTCGCCGGCTGCGCCGGCATCACCCTGATCTGCGGGCGTTTCGAGGGGCTCGACGAGCGTGTGATCGAACATTACGGGGTCGAGGAGGTCTCTCTGGGCGATTTCGTCCTTACCGGGGGCGAGATCGCCGCTCAGGCCTT
Organism: Hyphomicrobiales bacterium; assembly: GCA_003558415.1. Classification (GTDB taxonomy): domain Bacteria; phylum Pseudomonadota; class Alphaproteobacteria; order Rhodobacterales; family Rhodobacteraceae; genus Alkalilacustris. The sequence goes on along the minus strand of PWLT01000301.1, from coordinate 2,162 downwards.
GATCGACGCGACAGTCCGGCTTATACCCCGCGTGCTCGGGAATCAGGCATCGACGCAGGAGGAGTCCTTCTCCACCGGGCTGCTTGAGCACCCGCAGTACACGAAACCCGCCGTCTGGAAGGGCCGTGCGATACCCGACATTCTCCTGTCGGGCCATCACGCGAAGATCAACGACTGGCGACGGGAAGAGGCCGAGAGGCTGACAAGAGAACGCCGCCCTGACCTCTGGCGGGCTTACCGTGCGGCGCATGGTGGGGACCCGGATGGAGACCAAGAGCTCTGAGGGGGCATCACGACGCGGGAGCGAACCGCGCCACAGCAAAGGATGAACGCGATGAACGTGATCGCGCAGATTGAGGCCGAGCAGATCGCCGAGCTCGGCAAGGATATTCCGGATTTCAAGGCCGGTGACACCGTCCGTGTCGGCTACAAGGTGACCGAGGGCACCCGCTCGCGCGTGCAGGCCTTCGAGGGTGTGTGCATCGCGCGCAAGGGCGGCAACGGCATCGGTGCTGCCTTCACGGTGCGCAAGATCTCGTTCGGCGAAGGGGTGGAGCGTGTCTTTCCGCTCTATTCGACCAATATCGAAAAGATCGAGGTGATCCGCCGCGGCAAGGTCCGCCGCGCGAAGCTCTACTATCTGCGTTCGCGCCGCGGCAAATCGGCCCGGATCGCCGAAAAGACCAACTACCGCCCCCTGGGCGCGGCCAAAGCGTAAGGAGCGGCAGCGATGAAAGCCGAGATTCACCCCGACTATCACATCATCGACGTCAAGATGACCGACGGCACCGTGGTTCAGATGAAATCCACATGGGGCGCCGAGGGTGACACGATGACGCTCGATATCGACCCCAACACTCACCCGGCCTGGACTGGGGGCGGCACCCGGCTCATGGATACCGGCGGGCGCGTCTCCAAGTTCAAGAACAAGTACGCGGGCCTGGGTTTCTAAGCAACGGCGCGCGGGTCGTCACGCCGTTCGCGCTTTTCAAATCGCGACACACAACATATGGTAGGGGCGCGCCGGATTGCGGCGCGCCCTTTTTTGAATTCCGGGGCAGGGGAATTGAACGTGGCGCATATCATCGTCGTTGGAAACGAGAAGGGCGGGTCCGGCAAGTCCACCACCTCGATGCATATCGCCACGGCGCTTGCGCATATGGGCCACCGCGTCGGCGCGCTTGATCTCGACCTGCGCCAGCGCAGCTTTGCGCGCTATATCGAGAACCGGATCGCCTTCGCCGAGCATTCGCAGAAGGAGTTTCCCACCCCGCTGTTTCGCGAACTGCCCGAGGTCGATCGCGCCACCCTGGGCCCCGAGGAAAACCCGATGGATCATCGCCTCTCGGCGGCGATGGCCGGGCTGGAGGCGGAGGCGGATTTCATCCTCATCGACTGCCCCGGCTCGCACACACGGCTCAGCCAGGTTGCGCATTCGCTGGCCGACACGCTGATCACGCCGCTCAATGACAGTTTCGTGGATTTCGATCTGCTCGCCCGCGTGGATGCGCAGACCGGCAAGGTCAAGGGGCCGTCGATCTATTCGGAAATGGTGTGGAACGCGCGTCAGTTGCGCTCACGCGCGGGGCTGCCGCCGATCGACTGGATCGTGCTTCGCAACCGGCTGGGGCCACAGCAGATGCACAACAAGCGCAAGATGGGCGAGGCGCTTCAAGATCTCTCCAAGCGGATCGGTTTCCGGGTGGTGCCGGGGTTCAGCGAGCGGGTGATCTTTCGCGAGCTGTTTACGCGCGGTCTGACGCTGCTCGATCTCAAGCAGATTGGCGTCGATCATCTCAACATGTCGAATATCGCCGCGCGTCAGGAGTTGCGCGACCTCATGAGCGCCTTGCGCCTGCCCGAAGTCGAGGTGAGCTTCTGAGGGCCGAGTCCGGGCAGCTCCGCCCCACAGTTTCATCGTCAGCCGGCACGGCCGGGCATCAGAGCCCGCCGCGCCGGTGCGTTCGCGTCTGCCTCAGTTGTCAGGTTGCCCCAGGATCTCTAGCGCCGCCTCAAGCGCCGCCATCGAAGCGTCATGGTCACCCGCTTCGTGGAGTTCCTCGCCCTCGGCACGCAGCGCTTCAACCTCTGCAAGCTGCTCGTCCGAAAGCATCGTCTCTTCCAGCGCCTGATCGATTTCCGCCATCAGCGCGGGACAGGCA
>PWLT01000268.1 GCA_003558415.1 Hyphomicrobiales bacterium | reverse complement strand
GCCTGGTCGGATCAGTCGGCGTATTCGCCTTCGCCGAAAGCGCTGTCGGTGATGCGCTTCAGCAGGCTGGCGTAGTGCTCGAGGCTGCCGACCACCGCCCAGCCGACCTCGTCGGGGTGGCAGTTGAAATGGTCGTCGCTGAGCGCCTGCAGGCGGGCGAGCATCGCGTCGATTTCGGCCTTCCTGCCGATGAAGGCGGCGAGCGCCGCTTCCTTGTTGCGGCGGGCCTTCTCGGCGCGGAGTTCATGGCGCGGCGTGGTGATCGGGTTCAGACGGGTCATCGAGGTGGCTCCGTTGGTGGAGTTGCATCGTCCTTGTGGGATGGACCTTCGCTCCGGTCGCCGGGCTTATCAACTCAATAAGAACATGATCCGAAACAATAATCAGGTCGTGCCATGCAGGGCATGAGCGAGCGCCAGTACGCCGCGCATGCCGGCCTGTCGCGCGGCGCGATCCAGAAGGCGAAGGAAGCCGGGCGGCTGGTGCTGCATCCCGATGGCAGCATCGATGCCACCGCAAGCGATGCGCGGCGGGCCGAGACGACCGATCCGTCGAAGTCCCGCAAGCCGCCCGCGGCAAAGCTGAAGCCGGTACCCGAGGCGGCGATCCAGGCGGTGCACGACACGCTGCGGGGTGAGGAGCGGTTTCGCGACAGCGAAACCGGAGGCGCCAGTGGCGCGTCCGGAGCGACGAACGGGCTGTCGGCGCCGGTCGTCGGCGGCGGCACGACCTTCCTGCAGGCGAAGACCGCGAACGAGGTGCTGAAGGCGCAGGAGCGGCGCCTCCGGCTCCAGAAGCTGAAGGGCGAGCTCGTCGACCGGGCGCGGGCCGAGACGCTGATGTTCCGGCTGGCACGCGAGGAGCGCGATGCCTGGGTCACCTGGCCCGCGCGGGCCGCCGCGCTGATGGCGGCAGGTGTCGGCCTGATGACCACGACCCTGCCGACCCGGCGCGCCCGCGCGCAAACCGCAGGGCGTGGAACCTATTTCACCTACGGCGGCTACGACATTCTGGAACTCTTTGTGCCGTTTCAGGAAAAACACGGCGAGTTGCCAAATCTTGTGCCCTTCGGCAGTTCCGACGACGCGCTGACCAGAATTCGCGCCGGTTTCTCCGTCGATGTGACGCATCCGTGCAACTCCAACCTGATCCGCTGGGTCGATCTGGAGCTTTTCCAACCCATCGACACCGACCGCCTGTCAAACTGGCCCGATGTCCTGCCCGAACTCGTGGACATGGAGGGCAACGAGGCGCCAGACGGCAGGCCATGGCTCGCGCCGGTCGATTGGGGGCAGAACTCGATCACCTATCGCACGGACCTCTTCGACCTCGAAGGCCAGGAGGAAAGCTGGGACATGCTGTGGGACGAGCGCTATGCCGGGCGCATCGGGATGATGGCGGCGGGCGGCGAATCCTGGTGGATCGGCGCGATCAAGGCGGGAGTCCCGTTGGACGAAATCGACACTGACGAGGCCTTCGAGCGGATCGCCGCCGTGATGCGCGAACAGCGTCCCCTGGTGCGCACCTACACCGACGACATCAGTTCGCTGGAACAGGCGCTGGCCTCGGGCGAACTCGTCGCATCGCTCAGCTGGAATGCCTCGGCCGCAACGTTGCGGGCACAAGGGGTGCCGGTCGCCTTTGCGCAGCCGAAGGAGGGCGCGCTGACCTGGGTCTGCGGCGCCTCCATTCTGCGCGACGCGCCGGATCTGGACCGCGCCTACGACATCATCGACTCGCTCCTGAGCATCGAGTCGGGTGAGTTCATGATCGGCAGCTACGGCTACGGGCATTCCAATCGCCGCGCCTATGACCTGTTCGACGACGAGACATTGGCCGAACTGGGCCTGAGCCGGAACCCGACGGAAGTCCTGATGGCGGGGCAATTCCAGACGCCGGTCACGCAGGACTGGCAGAACCGGATGAACGAGACGTGGGAGATGATCCGCGCAGGATTCTAAAAAGCCACGCGGCGACCTCCAGCGCCCGGGCTGGCGGAGCATAAGGGCGCTGCCTCAGGTTTCGTCCAAGGCGCCCTTTAATCCGCGCAACAGGATATCGGCATCGGCGCGCGAGAACACCATCGGTGGGCGGATCTTCAGCACATTGCCATGAAAGCCCTCGGTGCCGATCAGGACGCCGGCTTCGCGCAGGTGGTTCTTGACCGCGTCCGCGCGCGCGCCGTCCGGAGCCATGCCGGCGCGATCCGTCACGATATCCACCCCCAGGAACAGACCCGCGCCGGTGACCGCGCCAATGCAGGGCGCTTCCTGCGCGAGCGCCCGCAGGCCATCGCGCAGATACGCACCGGTCAGGCGAGCGTTTTCCTGCAGCCCCTCGGCCTCCATCACATCCAGCACGGCATGGGCGGCGGCGCACGCCACCGGATTGCCGCCGAAGGTGCTGAAGAACTCGTTGCCCTCGCTGAAGCGCGCCATGATCTGTGGCGTGGTTACTACGCAGCCCAGCGCGATACCGTTGCCGATCGGCTTGCCCAGCGTCACGATATCCGGCACCAGATCGTGCAGCCCGAAGCCCCAGAAATGGCTGCCGCTGCGGCCGAAGCCGTATTGCACCTCGTCGGCGATCACCAACCCGCCGGCGGCGCGCACGCGGCGAGCCACCGATGCCACGTAGCCCGGCGGCACGTCCAGGATGCCGTGCGAGCCGAAGGCGCTGTCCACGACGAAGGCGCCTACCGGATGGCCCGCCGCCTGCAGCGCGGCAATGACGCGGTCGCCGTCGGCGGCGTAGCCCTCGGCCGCGCCGGGATCATCGGCGCGGAAACGGCCGCGCAGCGTGTCGGGGTTTTCCAGAAGCGCGATATCCGGCCGGATCTGCGAGACATGCGGCCGCGCATTGCCGCCCGGCGCGCCCCAGTCGTTGGCCGGAGAGATTGCATGGCTTTCCAGCGTGATCCCGTGATAGGCATGTTCAATGGCGATCTTGCCGTTATTCCCGGTTGCCGCCTGGGCTATGCGCAGGGCCAGATCCACCGCCTCGCTGCCCGAATTCACGAAGAGGCAGACACCAAGGTCGCCCGGCATGGTGGTGCCCAGTCTTTCGGCATAGGTGACGACGTTTTCAAAAAGATAGCGCGCATTGGTGTTTAGCGTGGCAGCCTGGCGCGCGATGGTTCGGACGACATGTGGGTGGCAGTGGCCCACATGCGCGACGTTGTTGTAGCAATCCAGATGTGGGCGGCCGTTGGCATCGTAAAGCCAGGTGCCGGCGCCTTTTTCGGTGTGCAGTGGGTTCGCATAGGTCAGCGGCAGCCCCTTGCCCAGCACCTTGTGGCGACGCGCCAGCAGCGCTGCGCTGTATGCGGCGTCGCATCCGTCGGTCGTCCGTTGTGTGAGGGGCGTATAGGGCGGAAAGCGGCAGGCCTGGCGCAGCTGATCGCGGATGGCATCTTTCCCGGCGGTCAGGAAAATACCCAGCACCGGAGCGTAAATGTCATGGTAGTCGAAGTCCTGCTCCGACAACACGCCCTGTTCGATCCGCGTTGCACCGATCAGCAGCCCAAGTGCGGTGCGGGTTATCATCAGATCGGGGACAAGGTCGATCTCGGCCTCATCGAGCGACAGGGCGCTGTCATAGCCGGCGATCACCGCGGTGGCATTCTCGATCACCGCCCTCCCAGCGCTGGAGAGTTCCAGCGCAGCGGTGGCGGCATCCTGGACCACCGGCCCGTGAATGACATCGCCGAAATCGACCAGCCCGATCACCCGCGTGGGATCGGCAGGATCGACCAGCACGTTGGCGCTGCTGGTGTCGTGGTGGATGACCTGCGCGCGCAGGCGTTCCAGCGCCGGCAAAATGTCGGCGACGAAGCGCGCGGCGATCGCCTCCACCTGGCGGGCAAGAGCGCGGTCCCGGATCAGTGGCGCGTAGCGGGTCATGGCGCCGATATGCCTCAGGTCCCAGAACAGCCGATGGCCCGCGGCGGGGTGATGAAATCCGCCCAACGCCCGCGCCGCCCGCCCGGCCTGAGCGCCGGCCGCGCGCAGGGTAGCCGGCCCGCCTGGCACCTGCGCCAGCGGCACGCCGCCCAGATGGGACAGCATATGCACCAGATGCGCCGTTCCGGAGGGCCCGGTGACACGCGCACAGTCCTGACCCGCCAAGGTCGGGTGTACCCTCGGAACCGAAAGGCCGGGATCGGTGCGCGCCATCCACGTCATGGCCTGCAGCTGAAGGTCCAGCTCCTCGGGCGTCTGCCGCTCGTTGGCTATCTTCAGCACGTAGCTCGGACCGGTTTCGCCCAGAACGGCGAAGTTCTGGTCCCGCTCGCCCCAGAGCGGTCGAAGGCTGCCAGTGACGCCGAAGACTTCTCGCGCCACGCGCGTGGCGGCCTCGGCAGGGATGGTGGGCGGGTTGGCGCCGATATACTTGGTGGCCTGCACGGTTGTGGTGTGGGTCACGGTGTTTCCTCAATCCGGAAGCTGGAATTCCGCGCGCGCCTCTCGGCCCGGCACTGCGTGTCATTGGCGGCGTCTAGGCCGGCTTCCGGCAACGCAGATGGGTGGGCCGGTGCTCGCCGCTGTCCAGCACCACCAGCATCTTGCGCCAGATCTCGATATTCCATTTCAGATGCTCTTCGCCCACGGCGGCGACGGCCTGCTGGTAGAGGGGCCCCTCCATCCGGGCAAGCTCCT
>PWLT01000409.1 GCA_003558415.1 Hyphomicrobiales bacterium | reverse complement strand
GGTGCGCGCCGCCTGCATCTCGATCTCCATCTCGGCCAGGCGGAACTGCAGCGCCTGGAACTGGTCGAGCCTCTGCCCGAAGGCCTTACGCTCGCCCATATAGGCCAGCGTGGCATCGAGCGCGGCCTGCGCGCCGCCCAGCGAACAGGCGGCGATGTTGAGCCGCCCCCCGTCCAGCCCCATCATCGCATAGCGAAACCCCGCGCCTTCCTCGCCCAGCAGGTTGCCCGCCGGCACGGCGCAATCGTCGAGTTGCACCTGCCGGGTGGGCTGGCTGCGCCAGCCCATCTTGTCCTCCAGCGCGCCGAAGGACAGCCCCGCTGCACCATCCTCGACGATCAGCGCCGAGATGCCCGCCGCACCCTCCTCGCCGCTGCGCGCCATCACGATATAGGCGTCCGAATACCCGCCCCCCGAGATGAACGCCTTGCTGCCGTTGAGCGTGTAGCCCGCATTCGTGCGCTCCGCCCGGGTCCGCAGCGCGGCGGCGTCCGACCCCGCGCCGGGTTCGGTCAGGCAGTAGGAAAACACCTTTTCCATACGCAGCGCGGGTGCCAGGAACCGCTCGCGCAGCTCCGCGGAGCCGAACTTGTCGAGCATGCCCGCACACATGTTGTGAATCGAGAGAAACGCCGCGACGGACGGGCAGGCCATGGAAAGCGCCTCGAAGACCAGCGTCGCATCCAACCGGCTCAGCCCCGACCCCCCCGATTCCTCGCGCACATAAAGCCCGCCAAAGCCCAGCCCGGCCAGTTCCGGCCACAGCTCCCTGGGGATGTCGCCGGCGCGCTCCCAGTCGCGCGCATGCGGGGCGATCTGCTCGGCCCCGAATTCGCGCGCCATGTCGAAGATGGCCCGCTGTTCTTCGGACAATGCGAAATCCATGACTCCTCCCGCAACCCGGCAGGCGCGCAGATATCTCGCGCCCGCCAGGTCTTCTTCGTCAAAATATCCCCGCCGGAGGCATCCGGCGCTGCCACGCGCGTATCCGGCGCAATCCCGGCACCCCCTAGAACCCGATTCTTGCGAGAGTATTGCACAGGGGCCCAAAAAGGCGGCCCCGGCTGCGCGCCGGGGCCGCCCCCCCGCGTGGCGTCAGTCCATCGCCTTGAAGTGGAACTCGCCGCCTTCCTTGAGCCCCGAGGGCCAGCGCGATGTGACCGTCTTGGTGCGGGTGTAGAAGCGGAAGGCGTCGGGGCCGTGCTGATTGAGATCGCCAAAGCCCGATTTCTTCCAGCCGCCGAAGGTGTGATAGGCCAGCGGCACCGGGATCGGCACATTGACGCCGATCATGCCGACATTGACGCGGTTGGAGAAATCGCGCGCGGTGTCGCCGTCACGGGTGAAAATGGCCGTGCCGTTGCCGTATTCGTTGTCCATCGCCAGCTTGAGCGCCTCCTCGTAACTCCCGGCGCGGACCTGGCTGAGCACGGGGCCGAAGATCTCCTGCTTGTAGATGTCCATCTCGGGGGTGACATTGTCGAACAGATGCGGACCGACGAAGAAGCCGTCCTCATAGCCCTGGAGGCTGAAATCGCGCCCGTCGACCACGAGCTTCGCGCCCTGTTTGATGCCCGACTCGACCAGCCCCAGCACGCGCTTCTTCGCTTCACCCGTGACAAGGGGGCCGTAATCGACATCCGCGCCAGCGGTGTAGGGCGCGATCTTGAGCTTCTCGATGCGCGGCACCAGCTTCTCGATCAGCGCATCGGCGGTCTTCTCGCCCACCGGCACCGCGACCGAGATCGCCATGCAGCGCTCACCGGCCGCGCCATAGCCCGCGCCCACCAGCGCGTCGGCGGCCTGATCCATGTCGGCATCAGGCATGACGATCATGTGGTTCTTGGCGCCGCCGAAGCACTGCACGCGCTTGCCGTTGGAGCAGCCGCGGCCATAGATGTATTCGGCGATCGGGGTGGAGCCCACGAAACCGATGGCCTGGATCGTCTCGTTGTCGAGGATCGCGTCGACCGCTTCCTTGTCGCCATTGACCACCTGCAGCAGCCCGTCGGGCAGCCCGGCCTCCTTGAGCAGCTCGGCCAGCATCAGCGGCACGGAGGGGTCGCGCTCGGAGGGTTTGAGGATGAAGGCATTGCCGCAGGCAAGTGCGGGCGCGAATTTCCACATCGGGATCATGGCGGGAAAGTTGAACGGCGTGATGCCCGCCACCACGCCCAGCGGCTGACGCATCGAATACATGTCGATGCCGGGCCCGGCGGAGTCGGTGAACTCACCCTTGAGCAGATGCGGCGCGCCGATGCAGAACTCGACCACCTCGAGCCCGCGCTGCACATCGCCCTTGGCGTCGGGGATAGTCTTGCCATGCTCGCGCGAGAGCGCCTCGGCCAGCTTGTCCATGTCGCGGTTGATCAGGCGGACAAGCTCCATGAGCACGCGCGCGCGGCGCTGCGGATTGGTCGCGCCCCATTTGACCTGCGCCTCGGCGGCCGAGGCCACCGCGGCGTCAAGCTCGGCCTTCGACGCCAGCGGTGCCTTTGCCTGAACCTCGCCGGTGGCGGGGTTGAAGACGTCCGCAAACCGCCCCGAGCCGCCCTTGACATGCTTGCCGTCGATCCAGTGGGTGAGTTCCTGCATTTGGTGTCTCCTCCTGAAATTGCTGTGCTGGCCGCAACGATAGGCTTGCATGAATGCCCTGAAAAGAGGCAATGATTCAAAGTCATCTTGCAATTGTGCAATACGGAGGTGTGGTGCGGGCGGATTGGGACGATCTGCGGGTGTTTCTGGCCGTGGCGCGCGGCGAAAGCCTCAGCCGCGCGGGGCGGGCGCTCAGGCTCGATCCGGCCACGGTGGGCCGGCGCGTGGCGCGGCTGGAGGAGGCACTGGGCGCGCGGCTCTTCGCGAAGTCGCCGCAGGGTTATGCGCTCAGCGAGGAAGGCCAGCGCCTGATACCGCACGCCGAACGCGCCGAGGAGGCCGTGACCGGCGGGCTCGAGGCGCTGCGCGGCGAGCCGGGGCGCCTGTCGGGGCAGGTGCGCATCGGCGCCCCCGATGGCTGCGCCAATTTCGTCCTGCCGCAGGTCGTCGCGGCGATCTGCGACGCCAATCCGGGGTTGGAGGTGCAGATCGTGGCGCTGCCGCGGGTGTTCAACCTCTCCAAGCGCGAGGCCGACATGGCCATCGCCGTGAGCCGCCCGCCAGCCGGCCAGCTTACAGTGCAGAAGCTCTCCGACTACCGCCTGCACCTCGCCGCGTCACGCGATTACCTGGCCGCGCATCCGCCCATCGCCACGCGCGCCGATCTGCGCGGGCATCGCGTTATCGGCTATATCCCCGACATGATCTTCGACCGTGAGCTGGATTATCTCTCCGAGATCGGCGCCGATTCGGTTCCGCTCGCGTCGAACTCAGTCTCGGTTCAACTCAACTGGGTGCGCCACGGTGCCGGAATCGCGATCGTGCATGATTTCGCGCTGCCCGCCGCGCCGGAGGTGCAGTGCGTTCTTGTCGATGAGATCTCGCTCACGCGGTCCTTCTGGCTGATCCGCCATGCAAGTGACCGGCGCGTGGCGAGGCTCAACCGGTTTGCCGAGGCGCTGGCGCTTGGCGTACGGCGAGAAATCGCCCGCCTTGAATGTCTGGCTTGACAGACAGGCTGTCAGCGGGGACGCTCGATCTGCAAGGGAGGCGACGATCATGCTGGTGCAACAGATACTCAAGGCCAAGGGAGCGCCGGGCGGCGCGGGGGTCGTGACGATCACGCCCGACAAGTCGGTATCGGATGCCGCGCAACTCCTCGCGGAGAAACGCATCGGTGCAGTCGTGGTGTCGCCTGATGGGCAGGCGGTGGCGGGGATACTCTCGGAGCGCGACATCGTGCGTGAGCTCGGCCGGCGCGGCACGGGCTGCCTGAGCGAGACCGTGGGCGAGATGATGACCCGCGACATCATCACCTGCGCCCCCGATGAAAAGGCCGATCACGTTCTGGCGCGCATGACCGGCGGGCGTTTTCGCCACATGCCGGTGATGGAGGGCGAGCGCATGATCGGGGTCATTTCCATCGGCGACGTGGTCAAGGCGCGCCTCGACGAGTTGTCGATGGAGCAGGAGGCACTCAAAGGCATGATCATGGGCTACTGATCCCTCTTGCATCCTCGCGCGCAATATAGTTGCGTGCGCCAAAAGCGAGGGACAGTACCATGCGCATCGGCCTCTATCCGGGCACCTTCGACCCGTTGACCCTGGGACATGTCGACATCATCAGCCGCGCCTCGGCGCTGGTCGACCGGCTGGTGATCGGGGTTGCCATCAATCGCGACAAGGGGCCGCTGTTCTCGCTTGAGGAGCGGGTAGCGATGATCGAGGCAGAGACGGCCGCGCTGAGTGCGCGCACCGGCACCGAGATCGTGGCGCATCCCTTCGATAACCTTCTGATCGACTGTGCCCATGACGTGGGGGCGCAGGTGATCGTGCGCGGGCTGCGCGCAGTCGCCGATTTCGAATACGAGTTCCAGATGGTCGGCATGAATCGCGCGCTCGACTCCTCGATCGAGACGGTCTTCCTGATGGCCGAGGCCCGTCATCAGGCGATCGCCTCGAAACTGGTCAAGGAAATCGCGCGGCTCGGCGGCGATGTCAGCAAGTTCGTGCCCGACGCGGTGCGGCAAGCTCTGGTGGCGAAATTCTCTGCGGCAGGCATCTGAAACGCGCTG
>PWLT01000090.1 GCA_003558415.1 Hyphomicrobiales bacterium | reverse complement strand
TGGGAACTCGCCGGCATGTCGGATGCGGCCGACTTCTTCCGTGACCGCCGGATCGACGGCTTCTTCAAGACCTCCGGCGCCATCGACCAACCCGACTCGCTGATCGAGGAATTGCAGGCCACGATCGACATCACCATGGTCGGCTTCACCCCCGAACAGGCCGAGATGATAGAGGAGTCGGGCCTGGCGCTGACCTTCGAGGTACCCGCCGGCGTCTATGCCAACCAGCCCGAGCCGGTGATTGCCAAGGGCCTGGCCTATGGCTATTTCGCGCGGGCCGATTCGATCACCGAACAGATGGCCTATGACCTGGCGCAGGCCACCTTCGGCTCGGGCGAGGAAATGGAGGCGATCTATCCGGGTGGCAACCCGCCCGATTTCGCGGAATTGACGCTCTCCTCGACCATCCCGCTGCATGCAGGCGTCGTGCGCTATTTCACCGAGCAGGGCATCGAGGTGCCCGAAAGCGCCATTCCGCCGGAATACGAGGGCTGAAGCCGGACTGCGCGTCCGGGTGAGGCCCGGACGCCCCCGACCAATGATGCGGCGCGCCCGGCCGAACCGGGCGGCCGCCCCTTGCTGCCGCAACGGGGATGCGCCAGATGAGCCAGAACGCAGCCGATCCGCACGAACCCGAGGGCGAGCGAAAGCCCGTGGTCGATACCTCGATCGACGAGGAAGGGCGCACCGACCGGACGCTCATGGGCTGGCAGGGCTGGCTGTTTGCCGGGGTGGCGGTGGCGTTTTCGTCCTTTCATCTCTACACCGCCTATTTCGGCAACCTGCCGCATATGCAGCAGCGCGCCACGCATGGTCTTTTCGGCGTCGTGCTGGCGATCGCCTTCTTCTCGCTGCGCCCCGGATCGGCGCGCGGGCGCAACACGCTGCCCTGGTACGACTGGCTGCTGATCCTCTGCGCGATCCTGCCGATGGGCTATGTGCTGATGAACTGGCAGGACATGTTCCGCGCCCGGCTCTTTCCCGATACCCACCACATGATCCTCACAGTGATGGCGGTGGGCGTGTTTCTCGAGGCCTGCCGCCGGGTGCTGGGCTGGTCGCTGGTGATCCTGGCCGGGGCGGCGCTGGCCTATGCCATGCTCGGCCATCTGATCCCCGGCACCTGGGGGCATGCCGGGTTTTCGCCCGAACGCATGGCCAGCCGCCTTTTCATGGCCGATAGCGGGCTGTGGGGGATGCTGCCGGGGCTGTCGGCCACGGTGATCTCGATCTTCATCCTTTTCGGACTCATCGTGATGGGCACCGGCGGCGGCCGGGCCTTCATGAACGCGGCGCTGGTGATCGCCGGCCGGCAGGTGGGCGGGGCGGCCAAGGTTGCCACCGTGGGCTCCAGCCTGATGGGCACGATCTCGGGCTCGGGCATGGCCAATGCCGCGGCCACCGGTTCGCTGACCATCCCGATGATGCGCAACCTCGGCTATCGGCGCGAATTCGCGGTCGGGGTCGAGGCCACCGCCTCGACCGGCGGGCAGCTGATGCCGCCGATCATGGGGGCCGGGGCCTTCGTGATGGCCGAGATCGTGGGCATCCCCTATCTGACCATCGTCGTTGCCGCGATCATCCCCGCGATCCTGTTCTACCTGGGCAATTTCTGGGTGATCCACCTCTCGGCCCGCAAGGAGGGCATCGCCCCGGTGCCGGCCGAGCAAATCCCCTCCGCCCGCGCCACCTTCACCATCATGTTCTTCCTCCAGCTCATCCTGCCCATCGGGCTGATGATCTGGTTCCTGCTGTCGGGCTATTCCATCGCCTATGCCGGCTCGCAGGCGGTGCTGGCCACGCTGATCGTGTTCTTCTTCGTCAACTGGGAATACGGGCTGAAGGAAAAGATCATCATCTTCCTGGAAATCCTGCGCAAGGCGGGGGTGAGCCTGTCGATGATGGCGGTGCTGGCCTTCGTGGCGCAGATCATCGTGTCGATGATCTCGGCCACCGGCATCGGGGTGAAGTTCACCGACATGATGGTCTCCTTCGGCGGCCAGTCGCTGTTTCTGGTGCTGATCATGGCGATGCTGGCCTGCATCATCCTCGGGATGGGGATGCCGACGACGGCGGCCTATGTGCTCTCGGCCTCGCTGGCCGCGCCCGCGCTCATCGCGCTCGACGTGCCGGCGCTGCACGCGCATCTCTTCGCCTTCTACTTCGCCATCCTGGCGACGATAACGCCGCCCGTATGCACCGCCATCTACGCCGCCTCGGCCATTGCCGAGATCCGCTGGACCCGCGCCGTGCCCGATACCATGAAGCTTGGTTGGGTGGCTTTCACCATCCCCTACATGTTCATCTACTCGCCGCAGTTGCTGATGGAGGGGGGCGCGGTCGAGATCATTCTGGTCACCACGGTCAAGGCGGTCGGGGTGCTGGCATTGGCGACCGCAACGATCAACCATTTCGCAACGAAACTGACAGTGATGCAGCGCTTGATGGCGTTCGCCGGTGCCTTCCTTCTCATCACGCCGGGCTGGGAGACCAACATCGTCGGACTTGCCGTTACGCTCCTGGCGATGACGCTGAACCTGCGCGCTCACCGCGCGGTCACCTCGGGCGCCACGCTGAGCTGATCGGATCCGGAAATCGCAATGCTGAGGATCGACCGTGTCGATCGGATGAGCAAAGCACGTCCTGATCCTGGTGACATTGCTCCCATCGGATGCGCTTCATTGCAGGGCCGCGTTTGCGCGGGCCGGGCGCTGTTTCGCCCGTCCGGCTCTTTCCTGCCGCGCTCCGGGTACCTACCTGAGAGCCATGACACTCGACATCGCCTTCGACAATTCCTATGCGCGCCTTCCGGACCGCTTCTTCGCGCGGCTCGATCCGGTGCCGGTGGCCGCCCCGGCGCTGATCCGGCTCAACACAATGCTGGCCCACGAGCTGGGGCTGGACGCCGAGGCACTGAGAGGCCCCGAGGGGCTGGCGATGCTGGCGGGTAATGCCGTGCCCGAGGGCGCCGCACCGCTGGCGCAGGCCTATGCCGGGCACCAGTTCGGCGGCTTCGTGCCGCAGCTGGGCGACGGGCGCGCGCTGCTGCTGGGCGAGGTGATCGACCGCGCGGGCCGGCGCCGCGACATCCAGCTCAAGGGGTCGGGGCGCACGCCCTTCTCGCGCATGGGCGACGGGCGCGCCTGGATCGGGCCGGTGCTGCGCGAATACATTGTCAGCGAGGCGATGCATGCGCTCGGCGTGCCCACGACGCGGGCGCTGGCGGCCGTGACCACCGGCGAGGATGTATTCCGCGAGGGCCGGATGCCCGGCGCCATCCTCACCCGCGTGGCCTCCAGCCATATCCGCGTGGGCACCTTCCAGTACTTCGCCGTGCGCGGTGACGAGGACGGGCTGCGCACCCTGTTCGAGCACACGCGCGCGCGCCACCACCCCGATGCGCATACCCCGCTGGAGGTGCTGCGCGCCGTGGTCGCCGCGCAGGCGCGGCTGGTTGCGCAATGGATGGGGCTGGGCTTCATCCATGGGGTGATGAACACCGACAACACCCATATCGGCGGCGAGACGATCGATTACGGCCCCTGCGCCTTCATGGACGCCTATCACCCCGACATGGTGTTCTCCTCGATCGACGAATTCGGCCGCTATGCCTATTCCAACCAGCCACAGGTCGCGGTGTGGAACCTCGCGCAATTCGCCACCTGCCTGCTGCCGCTGATGGACAGCGACCAGGAGGCCGCCATCGCCGCCGCGACCGAGGCGGTGCATGAATTTTCCGACCATTTTCAGGCCGCCTGGCTGGCGCGGTTCCGCGCCAAGCTGGGGCTGGCGCGCGAAGAGGACGGCGATGCCGAGCTGATCGAGACGTTGCTCGCGCGCATGGCCGCGCTGCGCACCGATTTCACCCGCAGCTTCCGCGGGCTGGCCGATGGGAGCGCGCGCGCCGAATTCGCCGAGCCCGAGGCCTTCGATGCCTGGGCGGCGCAATGGCGCACAAGGCTGGCGAGTGAGGGACGCCCCGACGCCGAGGTTACTGCCGCCCTGCGCGCGGCCAACCCCGCCTTCATCCCGCGCAATCACCGCGTCGAGGAGGCAATCCAGGCCGCGCTCGCGGGCGATTTCGCGCCCTTCCACCGGCTCTGCGACGTGTTGGCGTGCCCCTTTGACGCCCAGCCGGAAGCCGCCGATCTGCTCGCCGCGCCGCGCCAGCAGGAAGTGGTGCGCCGGACCTTCTGCGGGACGTAAGGCTTGCGCGTCAGCGCGCCGGCGCGCGGCGGTTGATCAGCACGATCCCCCCGATCACCAGCGCCAGCGCGCTGAAAATCGACAGGCCCACCGGCTCGCCCAGCAGCAGCCAGCCCATCAGCACCGCGATCACCGGGGTGAGGAAGCTGAAGCTCGCCACCACCCATGACGGGTAGCGCGCGAGCAGCCAGAACCAGAAGATGAACCCCGCCGAGACCACGCCAACCGTCTGGAACGCAAACCCCGCCCAATGGATCGGCTCGGGATCGCGCAGGAACGGCCCGCCATAGAAGGGCGCGGCCAGCAACAGCAGCGGCGTGGAAACCAGGACCTGCCAGAAGATCTGCAGCTCCGGCGTGGTGCGGCGCAGCGCGCTGGTGCGTGCGGTCAGCACGATGCCGGCCCAGAACACCGCCGCGAAAAGCGCGCAGATATCGCCGATCAGGCTCGCCGTCGCGTCCTCGGGCAC
>PWLT01000044.1 GCA_003558415.1 Hyphomicrobiales bacterium | reverse complement strand
TGGAGGCGATCAATGCGCGGCTGCGGGATGCGGGCGTCAAGCTGCACCTCTCCGAGGTGAAGGGCCCCGTCATGGACCGCTTCCGGCGTTGCCATTTCCTCGATGAGCTCACCGGCGAGGTTTTCCTCACCCAGTTCGACGCGATGCGCGCCCTTGCGCCGGAGGTCACGCGCTCCGCCCTTGAAGCTCCGCGGCCGCAGAGCGCGGCGCCTCAGGCCACGGCGGCACTCTCACCGTCGCGCTGAGATCCCTGGCCGCCGCCCGGAGTCATCTGGCAGGCGATCACGGGTTCGTGCGCACAACCCGAAGCTTTCGCCGCTGCCTCGCTGCGCGGAGGACTCGACAATGAACACAAAGCCTTTACGCTGGGTCAGAAGTCGGCGGCGAACGAGTTTCAGGTGAACCCTCTCGATGACCCTGAACGAACCAGTCCGGCACGCATCTCTCTGCGTGCGCTCTCGGGATCCCGCTCGGCAAGTGAAGACGTGCCGGAAGATGCCGGGCTTGTCGCCCATCTCGAACAGATCCTTCGGACGGCATCGGTCGAACATCTCTGGGCGCTGCATGTGCGCAAGATGGCCGAGTACGGCTTCGACCGCCTGCTTTACGGGCTCACGCATTTTCTCAACGGGGTGGCCGATACCGATCTCGACGATGTGCTCATCCTGTCCAATTTCGATCAGGAGTTCCTCGACGGGTTCTTCGGGCGCGGGCATTACCGCAACGGGCCGATCACGCGTTGGGCGGCTGAGAACGACGGCGTGTGCAGTTGGCGCTGGACGGAGGAACTGGCCGCCCGGGGCGAGTTGAGCGAGGCCGAACGCCGCGCGGTGGCCTATAACCGCTCGATGGGCCTGGTGGCCGGCTATTCGATCAGCTTTCGTGGCCTGTCATCGCGCAGCAAGGGGGCGATCGGGCTATGTGCGCGCGCCGGGCTCGATCAGGATGCGGTCGATGCGATCTGGCTCGAGCATGGGCGCCAGATCCTCCTGATCAACCGCATCATGCATCTTCGCATGACCAACCTGCCCTTCGCGCTTGACCGGCGCGCGCTTACGCCGCGCCAGCGCGAGGTGCTCGAACGGGTCAGCGAAGGCATGACCACGCAGGAAATCGCCTCGCGCATGGGCGTGTCGGTGACCACAGTGGAGAAGCATCTGCGTCTGGCGCGCGAGGCGCTGGGTGTGGAGACCACGACACAGGCCGTTCTCAAAGCCTCGTTCCACAATCAGATTTTCAGAATTGACCGCTGAGGTGCATATTTTTCCAAACGGTAAGGAAATCCGCAGTAGAACGCTTCCAGTTTTTCCTGATACCCTGTCGGCGTTCCGTGAGTGGTGGCAATTTGTGCCAGGGAACAGCGATGTGCCAGGGTGGGCGTTTTCATCCGGTACGTCGTGCCGGGAAACCGGATCGGTGGTCTGCCGGGCAAATACTCACCCGGCAGTCCATCACTCCGGCAGGCAATATCGGAAACGAACACCCGCCGCGACCTGCGCGGCGGGCGTTTGTCTTCTCCAAGTCGTCGCGGCGGTGACGCCCGGTGCGGCGCTCAGCCTTCCAGGGTCTTTGCGACCTCGGCTGCGAAATCCTCTTCCTTCTTCTCGATCCCCTCGCCGACGGCGAGGCGAACGAAACCGGTGATCTCCACCCCCGCCTCCTGCGCGGCCTCGGCCACGCTCTGGTCGGGGTTGATCACGAATTTCTGGCCCAGCAGCGTGATCTCTTCGAAGAACTTCTTCATGCGCCCTTCGATCATCTTCTCGATGACCTGCTCGGGCTTGCCGGATTCGCGCGCCTGTTCGGTGAGCACGGCCCGCTCGCGTGCGACGATGGCCGGGTCGAGATCGGATTCACCCAGCGACGCCGGGTTGGTGGCCGCGACATGCATCGCGACCTGACGGCCGAAGCCGGCATCCGCGCCCTTGAGCGCGATCAGAACGCCGATCTTGCCCTGCCCCTCGGTCACCGCATTGTGCACATAGGAGACTACGGTTTCACCCTCCAGCCTGGCCATGCGGCGCAGGGCCATGTTCTCGCCGATCGTGGCGATCGCCTCGGTAATCAGGTCATCGACGCTCTTGCCGCCGATTTCGGCCGCCTTCAGCGCCTCCAGATCGTCAACATCGAGCGCCGCGCGCGCGATCTTCTCGACCATCTCCTGAAACCCGTCGTTCTTGGCAACGAAATCGGTCTCGGCGTTAACCTCGACCGCGACGCCGCGCCCGCCCTCGACGGCCACGGCCACCAGCCCCTCGGCGGCGGTTCGCCCGGACTTCTTGGCCGCCTTGGACAGACCCTTGGTGCGCAGCCAGTCCTGCGCGGCCTGCATGTCGCCGTCTGTCTCGGTTAGCGCCTTCTTGGCGTCCATCATGCCTGCGCCGGTCGCCTCGCGCAGCTCCTTCACCATGCTTGCTGTGATTGCCATGATCCGGCTCTCCTCGTCATATATCCATCGGGGACCGGGCCGCCACTCGGGCCGCCCGGCGAAAATGCCTTGCTGCGGGGCCGTCTCAGCCTTCGCTCTTGGCGTCCTCGGCGGGAGCCTCTTCGGCAGGGGCTTCGGCGGCGGGTGCTTCGGCCTCGGCCAACTGCTCCTCGGCCGGCGCCTGATCGAGCGCGCCAAGATCAACCCCGGCCGCGCCCATCTGCGCGGTCATCCCGTCGAGCGCCGCGCGGCTGACCAGATCGCAGTAGAGCCCGATGGCGCGGGCCGCGTCGTCATTGCCGGGAATGATGTAATCGACACCATCGGGCGAACAATTGGTATCGACCACCGCGACAACGGGGATCCCGAGCTTCTTGGCCTCGGCCACCGCCAGATCCTCCTTGTTCACGTCGATCACGAACAGAAGATCGGGCAGCCCGCCCATTTCCCTGATGCCGCCGAGCGAGGCCTGAAGCTTCGCCTGCTCGCGCTCCATGCCGAGGCGTTCCTTCTTGGTCATGCCCTCGGCGCCGCCATCGAGCTGCTCGTCGAGCGCCTTGAGCCGCTGGATCGATTTCGACACCGTCTTCCAGTTGGTCAGCGTACCGCCCAGCCAGCGATGGTTCATGTAGTACTGGGCGCATTTCTCCGCCGCCTCGGCAACCGGCCTTGCGGCCTGACGCTTGGTGCCGACAAAGAGGATGCGGCCATTCTTGGCCACCGTCTCGCGGATCACGTTGAGCGCCGCATCCAGCATCGGCACCGTCTGGGTCAGGTCGATGATGTGGATGCCGTTGCGTTCGCCATAGATGAACGGCCCCATGCGCGGGTTCCAGCGCTGGGTCTGGTGGCCGTAGTGCACGCCAGCTTCGAGAAGCTGACGCAGATTGAAATCGGGAAGCGCCATGTCATGTTCCTTTCCGGTTTGCGCCTCGGCGGGGCTTTCGAGAACGCGCCTGAGCGCGCCCCAACCGGCGGACCTTGCGGGATGTCTCCCCGCGCGGCCCAGTCCCCGCCTGTGAAGTGATCGCGCAACTAGACCCGTTGCGCGGGAAATGCAAGCGGTGTCGGCGCCGGGCACGATCGCCCGACGCGCGACGTTGCCCTCGGCGCGGACACCGCCTAGTCTGCGCGCGCTTGAGCAGGGACCAGAAGATCCATGACCGACCCCGAGGACACCCCCGACCCCTCTCCCCCGCCCGCACGCACGCGCGGGCTGCTGGCCCGGTTCCGCAGGAACTTCCTGACCGGGATCGTGGTGATCGTCCCGATCTGGCTGACACTCTGGCTGATCTGGACGGTGATCAACTGGATCGACGGGTGGGTGCTGCCCTTCGTGCCCAGGAGCTACCGCCCCTCCGAATATCTGGCGATCGATCTTCCGGGCCTCGGCGTGATCCTGTTCGTCGTCTTCGCGGTGGTGGTCGGCTGGCTGGCCAAGGGGTTCCTGGGGCGCACCTTCATCGGCTGGGGCGAGAGCATCGTGGCGCGCATGCCGGTGGTGCGTTCGGTCTATAATGGCATCAAGCAGATTGCCGAGACGGTGTTCGCCCAGTCGGAGACCTCCTTCGAGCGCGCCTGCCTTGTGGAGTACCCGCGCAAGGGGATCTGGGCGATCGCCTTCATCTCGACCACCGCCAAGGGCGAGATCGCGTCGAGCCTCGCGCCGCATGGCCCGCTCGTGAGCGTTTTTCTGCCCACCACGCCAAACCCGACCTCCGGTTTCCTGCTCTTTGTTCCGGCTGCGGATGTGATCGTGCTGGACATGAAGGTCGAGGACGCCGCCAAGCTCGTGATCTCGGCCGGCCTTGTCTATCCCAACCCCAAGGATCCAGGCCGGCCGCCGGTGCCCGCTTCGGCATTGCCGCCGCTCAATCGCAGGTCGCCTTGAGGTCCACCGTCGGCTCCACTCCCAATGCCGCGCGGTGACGCGCCAGAAACCCGTCCGCCGCCTTGCGCCCGGCCTCGCGAAGCTGGTGCAGCAGCAGCGGCGTCGCGGAGGTCTTGGTGCGCACCGAAAGCTCGTTCATCAGCGCGTCATCGGCGATCATATGCACCAGGATGTCCTTCATCGCCCCCTTCGCCACGGTGCCTTCGGCGATCAGGTCCTTGACGAAGGCAATGGAGCGCAGCTCGCGCAGAAGGGCTGCGTTGAAGCTGATCTCGTTGATGCGGTTCTGGATGTCCTGCGGCGTGGTCGGCAATTCCTCGCGCCACAGCGGGTTGATGTTGACGATCACGATATCGTCGGGCA
>PWLT01000229.1 GCA_003558415.1 Hyphomicrobiales bacterium | reverse complement strand
GGCGCGCATGGCGATCTCTATCTCGGCCCGCCCGAACTGGAAGTGTTCGAGGCGGTGCAGACGATCACGCCCTGATGCCGGTTGGTGGGGGGCAGTCGAAGCCTCCCACTCCGTCGCACCTCCGCTCAGAGTTTGTTCGGATGATTACGGTCCGCCCTAACTGCGCGCATCGGGCGGCAATCCGGCCCCGGCGCGCTCTCCGGTGGAGTGCAGGCGCCGGTCGTGATCGGGCGGCGCGACAGCGTAGTCCTGAACCTCGCGCCGCGCGCCGGTGTCATGGGCAGATGCGCGGTCGAGCTGCGCCTCTTCGGCCCCGGCCTCATCCTCGCACACCCACAGCTTGCCGCGGATCGCGCGCAAGAGCCGGGGCAGCAGGCGCCACGGGCGATACTCTGCGTTCGAGAGGCTCATACCCTTCTCTCCCCGATCAACTGACACCGGGGCAGAGTTGCATATTGTTGGATGTCAGGATAATATCAGAAATATGGAACTCATCATCCCGAAATTCGGGATTATCCCGTGAAGGATCTCAGCGCGATGTCCGCCTTCGTCGCCGTGGCGCGCAACGGGGGCTTCGCCGCCGCGGCGCGCAGTCTCGGCATGTCGAGCACGGCCGTCAGCCGCCATGTTGCGCAGCTCGAACAATCGCTGGGCGTGACCCTGCTGCGCCGCACGACGCGCAGCGTCACCCTGACCGAAAGCGGCGCGCGGTACCTGCCGCAGGCCGCCGCGATCCTCGAAGAGATCGAGCGGCTCAACGCCCAGACCTCCGCGAACGAGCGCAAGCTGCAGGGAAGCCTGCGACTCTCCGCCCCGCCCGGAACGGCGAGCGATCTGGTGGTGCCGCTGGTCCTCGAATTCGCCGAAACCCACGCGGATATCGATATCGAGCTGAGCCTGACCGAACGGCGCGTCGATCTGGTGGCCGAAGGCTATGACGCCGCGATCCGCTCCGGCCCGCTATCGGATTCGCGGTTGATCGCGCGCCAGATCGCCACGATGCGCTACGGGCTCTTTGCGAGCCCGGCCTATCTGCGCGCGCGCGGGACCCCGCGCCTGCCGGACGACATCGCCCAGCACGATTGCCTCTACTGGCGATCTCACTATGGCGACACGCCCGCGCGCTGGGAATTCCTCCGCGACGGCGCTGAGCAAAGCGTTCCCATCCGCGCGCGTCTGCGCATCAGCGGAATGCCCGCGCTGCGTGAGGCCGCGCTGTGCGGTCTGGGAATCGCCATGCTGCCCGAGGTGAGCCTGCGCGACGAGTTGCATGAGGGCCTTCTGGTGCCGGTGCTTGCCGATTACGAACTGCCGGCAACCCCGCTCTACCTCGTGCGCCCACCGGCCCGGTTCGAGACCGCGCGCCTGCGCGCGCTGAGCGATCACCTCGTGCGCGGCTTTCGCGAGCGTCTCGCGCATCCCGCGCAGGCAGGGCCAGCTGCGTCACCCGAATCCGGGCAGGATTGATCGACAAATTGCAAGGAGCCGCAGCGGCGTGGCGCGCTGCGGCTCCTGATGGCAAGCGATGGCCCGTGAGTGCCGCGCAGACGCGGCGGCCCGCCTTACGTCTCGCTCTCGGCGGGCGCCTCTTCCTCGGCGGCCACTTCCTCTTCCTCTTCCTCGTCCTCGTCCTCGGCCGCGCGCAGGCCCGAGGGAGCGCTGATATTGGCGATGACGAAGTCACGATCCACGGTCGGCTTGGAGCCCGTGGGCAGCGTGATCATGGAGATCGTGCCGGTATCGCCGATGTCGAGCTCGGAGATGTCGAGGGTGATCTTTTCGGGGATGTCGCCCGCGGTCACCGTCAGCTCGACCTCGGGGCGCACCATGGTCAGCACGCCGCCGCGGCGCAGGCCGGGGCAGTCTTCCTCGCCCACCACCTCGACGGGGATGTCCAGCTTGATCCGGCTGGTGCGGCGCAGGCGCATCAGATCGATATGGACCGGCAGCCCCTTGACCACGTCGCGCTGGACGTTGCGGCAGATCACCCGCACGTCGTCATGGCCCTCGACCTTGAGGTTGAACAGCCGCGACAGGAAGCGCCCGGCCTTGAGGTGCTTCATCAGGTAGTGGTAGTTGAGGTTGATCGGCAGCGGGTCGGTGCCGCCGCCATAAACGATACCGGGCACGTTATGCTCTCTGCGAGCCTGACGGGCGGCCCCCTTGCCTGTCCCCGTCCGTGCCTCGGCGACAAGATCGGTGATCTCACCAGCCATTGAGGGTCTCCTTGAATTGCAACGGCGGGCATCCTCCAAGGGTGCATGCCCGCGTGAAGCGTGCCCTATAGACGGGATTCGGGGCAATGGGAAGCCCTTGCGGAGCGCTCGTGACGCTGCTCTGATCGCCGGCCATGACACACCAACTCCACCCCTTCGCGGATCTGCGCGCCTCGCGCGCGGCGATGGCCAGTTTCGTGGTCATGGGCGCGGTATGGGGGGCGATCGCGGCGATGGTGCCCGATCTGCGCGCGGCGCTGGAGGTCAGCGACAGCCTGTTCGGGCTGATCATGTTCACCACGGCTGCGGTTTCGGCGGTGGCGATGATGCTGGCGCCGCGACTGGGGCGCGCCCTGGGCGCGCGGGCGCTGCCGCTGGCCACGGCGGCGATGGCGGCCTCGCTGCTGATGCCCGGACATCTGGACGCGCCGCTCGCCTTTGCGCTGGCCTTTGCACTGGTGGGCGGCACAACGGGATTCGTCGAGGTGCTGATGAACGACCGCGTGGCGGGGATCGAGGCCGCGACGGGCCGGCCGCTGATGAACCTCAACCATGCCGGCTATTCGCTGAGCTTCTTCGCCACGGCGGTGCTCACCGGGCTGGCGCGCGATGCGGGACTCTCGGCGGCAATGGTTTTCTCCATGGTGGCGCTGGTCTCGGCACCGCTGGTGCTGATGAGCACCGAGGCGCCGGCGGCCGCACGGGCGCCCGATGCGCCGCCACCGGCCGGATTCGGCGCCGCGGCGGGGGGCGGGGTGGCGGTTCTCGGGGCGCTCGGGGGGCTGGTGATCCTGGCGGCCTCGCTCGCCGAGGCGGGCACCGAGACCTGGTCGGCGCTGCATCTGGAGCGCATCCTGGGCGCGAGCCCGGCCGAGGGGGCGCTCGGCCCGGCGCTCCTGGGGCTGTCGATGGGTCTGGGGCGCCTTGCCGGGCAGGCGGTCAGCCGCCATGTCGGCGAGGTCGTGCTGATGCAGGGCGGCGCCGGGCTCGCTGCCGCCGGGGCGCTGCTGGTGGCTGGCGCGCCCTCGCCGGGCGTGGCCTTTGCCGGTTTCGCGATGCTGGGTTTCGGGGTGTCCGTGATCGTGCCGATCGCGCTGGCCATGGTGGGGCGCGGCGCGGCAGAACCGGTGCGCGCAACGGCGCTCGCTCAGGCCAGCGTGCTGGGCTTTGTGGGCTACATCGCCGGGCCGGCGCTGATGGGGCTGCTCTCGGACCTGGTCAGCCTGCGGCTCTCGTTCCTCGCGGTCGGTGTGGCGCTGCTGGCGTTGCCGCTACTGGCGCCGCTGCTGGCGCGGCGCGCCAATCCGTGGCGCTGAAGCGCGCTCAGATCACGGCCTCGGGATCGGCGAAGCCGCGCGGCAGGATCAGGTTGTGTGCGCCGAGATTCCTCACGTCGCGCTCGCCGCACAGCGCCATGGTCATGTCGAGCTCCTTGCGCAGGATCTCCAGCGCCTTGCTCACCCCCTCCTGGCCCATCGCGCCAAGCCCATAGGTGAATGCCCGCCCGATATAGGTGCCCCGCGCCCCCAGCGCGCAGGCCTTGAGCACATCCTGTCCGCTGCGGATGCCGCCATCGAGATGGACCTCGACGCGATCGCCCACCGCATCAACGATCGCGGGCAGCATGCGGATCGAACTCATCGCCCCGTCGAGCTGGCGCCCGCCATGATTGGACACGACAATCGCATCCGCGCCGATCTCGGCGGCCATGCGCGCATCTTCGTCGTCCAGTATCCCCTTGAGGACGAACCGGCCGCCCCATTGCTCCTTGAGCCGCGCCACCTTGCTCCAGTCGAGCTTCGGGTCGAACTGCTCATTCGTCCAGGCGGCGAGCGAGCGGGTGTCCGTCACCCCCTTGGCGTGGCCCACGATATTGCCGAACTGGCGGCGCTTCGTGCCCAGCATCCCCAGCCCCCAGCGCCATTTCGTCGCCAGATCGAGCATCACGGCAGGCGTGAGCTTGGGCGGGGCCGAGAGCCCGTTCTTGATGTCCTTGTGGCGCTGGCCCATGATCTGCAGATCGAGCGTGAGCACCAATGTCTCGCAGCCCGCATCGCGCGCCCGGCGCAGCAGGTTGGCCACGAATTCCTCGTCGCGCATCACATAGAGCTGGAACCAGAACGGTTTGGCCGTATGAGTGGCGACATCCTCGATCGAGCAGATCGACATGGTCGAAAGCGTGAAGGGTACGCCCGCAGCCTCGGCCGCGCGGGCGGCCTTGATCTCGCCATCGGCGCATTGCATCCCCGTCAGCCCCACGGGCGCCAGCGCCACCGGCATTGCCACATCCTGCCCCGCCATCGTTGTGGCCAGCGAGCGGTTCGACATGTCCACCGCAACGCGCTGGCGCAGACGGATGCGTTCGAAATCGGCGGTGTTGTCGTGCAGCGTCTGCTCGCTCCAGCTGCCGGACTCGGCATAGTCGCGAAACATCCGCGGCGTGCGACGGGCATAGAGCCGGCGCAGATCCTCGATTGTGGTAATCACGGCCATCCCTGCGCCCTC
>PWLT01000065.1 GCA_003558415.1 Hyphomicrobiales bacterium | reverse complement strand
GCATCGACGCGGCTGTTGTCGGGGCGGTGCAGATCGCCGCGCAGTTGCAGGTTGTAGGGCGGATCGGCAAAGACCAGATCGACCGAGCCCTCGGGCAGGGCGTTCATCACCTCGATGCAATCGCCCGCCAGGATACGGTTGCGCGGCAACCCCGCAGCAGCGCCGTCCCGCGCCTTCGCCTTCACTGTCATGTCTGCCTCGTGCCCCGCGCGGTTTTGCGCCGTTATCGTTACGCCCAAGATGAGTCAAAGCTGATTCGGCGTCAATTTCTTTTTTGAATCAGCGCGTTATTTAATTCTCTTCACACAATATCTTGCGGATGGGGGCAAAGCCGCGCCGATGATATGGGGTCACGCCGAGGCGGCGCAGCGCGTCGAGATGGGCGCGGGTGGGGTATCCGGCGTTGCGCTCCCAGCCATAGCCGGGGAATTGCGCAGCCAGTTCGGCCATGATCGCGTCGCGCGCGACCTTGGCAATGATGGAGGCCGCGGCGATCGACAGGCAGCGCGCATCGCCCTTGATAATGGCCTGGGCCGGGCATGGCAGGTCATGGGGAACAACATGGCCGTCGATCAGCGCGAAATCCGCCCCCGTCGAAAGCCCCGCAAGCGCGCGGCGCATGGCGAGGTGACTGGCGCCGAGAATGTTGTGCTGCTCGATCTCCGCCACATCGGCATGCGCCACCGACACCTCGGCGCAGCACCTGATCTCCCCGGCCAGCGCCTCGCGGCGCCGGGCGGAGAGCGCCTTGGAATCGGTCAGCCCCTGCGGGATCGCCGCGGGATCAAGCCGCACCGCCGCCGCGGTGACCGGCCCCGCCAACGGGCCGCGCCCGACCTCGTCCACCCCGGCGATCCGGCGCAGGCCGGTCGCCAGGACGGCGGCTTCACGGGCGAAATCGGGCGGCACTCTCATGACGGCGTTGAACCCGATCACATTGGCCGGGGCAACCGAAATCCGGTGCCATGCGCCGCAGAGCCCGTTCTGCATCGGCAGGCTTAGCGCCAGCGGCGTTGGGCTTCATAGCCCTCCTCGAACAGGCAACCGGCGCTGTAGATAAGGATCGACTCGTCGCCCAGCCTGGCGCGCAGCGAACAGTTCCCCGGCAGGTTGCGCAACCCTTCGCGACGCAGGCAGTCAGCGTAATAACCGTCGAACCGCTCGCCGCGATAGCGGTAGGTCAGTTCGCAGACCGCCGGCAGCACGATCGGCCTGTCGCGGCGCGGACGCTCGGCGACATACCCCGCGTCATACAGGCAGCGGGCGCTGAATACCGCGCGCGGGCCGCGGTCGGTGGAGATGGTGCGTTCGCAATACGCCGGCAGCCGGGTCATCCCGGCCTGGCGCAGGCAGCGCGCATTGTAGACGTCGATCAGCCGGCCGCGCACCCTGACCGTCTCGATACAGTGATCTGGCAGCGTACGCGCGGTATAGCGCCGGTCGGGCCGGATTGAACGCTCGTGATAGGCGGAGACCAGAACCGCGATGGCCGCTGCCCCGAGCAGGAAGCGGAACAGATCGTCGGTGGTGTCGGCACGCGCCGGTTTCGCCGTGACGCCCACGGTGGCCACGGCGATGGCAATCGCGGCAAGCAGTCCGGTAAGGTTTCTGAGCATGGACATGGCAGTATCCCTGGCTGACAATATGGAAGCGGATAACAGCACGCAGCATAGCAGGTTCCCGCCGGGGCCGAATTGACGGGCGTCAAGCGGCTGGCTGGCGGGTTGCCGGTGCGCTGTCACCGGCCAGCCCACCCCCGCATCAGTGCCAGCGGCGCCCCTTGTCGGTGACGCGGAAGCCCTCCCTGCGCAGGCACTCTGCGGGGTAGACAGTCTCGCTGCGCCGGTGCGCGCGCATGGTGGCTTCGCAATGCCGCGGCAGGCGCCAGGTCTGAATCCCGGCCTGCGTGAGGCAGCGTTCGCGGTAATAGACCTGCCGGGCGCGGTTGCGCGCGTCGATCTCGACGGCGCAATGGTGCGGCAGCACGATGGGGCGGCCGCGATAATCGCCGCGCGGGTTGCGATGTTCATGACGCGGGCCGCGCCTGTCCCGGCGATGGGTCCGGCGGTCGGAGCGGTCGCTCAGCGCCGCCCCGATGACCACCAGCGCGGTGGCCCCGGCGAGGAACTTGACGAGATCGTCGCCGGCGCGTGCGGGCGTGGCCGAGGCGGCGAGCCCCGACAGCGCGATCGCTGCGGCGGCAACGGTTGACGTGAGAATTCGGGCAAGCGGCATGACGGCACTCCTTGTTGAGGGGCGTGATGGGGCGCGCGCGGTGCTCGCGGCGCGCCGATGGAGCAAGAATGCGGCTGCTTGGCGCTGACAGGCAATATCGCGCGGGCGTTATCCGATAACGCGGCCCCATCCCGCGCGGGATATTGCATAGCGCAGAAGGCGGCCCCAATCTCGGCCCCGGTTCGATGGAGACACACCCGACATGAAACGCCTCTCACTAGTCATCCTGATCGCGCTCACTTTCGCCGCGACCCCGGCCGCTGCCCAATGCTATGCCGACTACAAGGCCAAGCAGGACAATCCGCTTCAGCTTCACTACGGGGTGATGGATCTGCCGGATAGCGCCTGCGGCTCCAAGGATGCGGCAGCCGACGAAATATCGGGCCGCATCGCAACTGACGGCTGGACCCTGCTCAATGTTATGTCCATCTTCGGGCAGGAAGGTTTGGCGGAAAGGCGCGAAAGTGCGGGCGAGTACTACCTCCGCTACTGACATCACCCGTCCGGGCAACCGCACGGTGGCGCTTGGCGTTGCCGCCATCGTGGCGCTGCTGGTCGTGGCGGGGGTGCTGCTGTTCATCAACCTGCCCGATGCGGATGCCTTCAACCAGCGGGTCGAGCGCATCTTCGTCGAGAATGACGACCTCACCAGCCAGGCCGAGATCAAGCTGCTGGAGATCCTCGCGCTGTCGGGCACGGCATTTTCCGAGACGCTGCGCTCCTACCGCATGGTGATCTTCGTGCTGCTGGTATTCGCCACGGCGCTGCTTGTGACTGCGCTGGCGATTCTGGTGATGCTGGTGGCGCTGAACCGGCGCCTGAGCGAGATCGAACGCTCTGGCATTCAGGTCTCCTCGCTGGTGATCAGCCGCGCCGAGCGCAAGGTCTATCTCAACGACATGGAATTCACGCTGACCGAGGCGGTGGCCGAGACACTCGCCGTGCTGGCCGAGGCCCGGATGGATGACGAGATCCTCTCGGGCGCGCAGATCGAGGCGATGATCTCCGGGCGCCGGGCGGATGATTGCGACGAGGCATCTGGCGCCACCCGCATCAAGCGGCTGCGCGACATGCTGGGCAATCAGCTCGTCAGCGAGCTGCTGGTGCGCAATATCGCGCGGCAGGGCTATACGCTGTCAATCGACAAGCGCGTCATAAAGATGGTGTGAGGCTGCCGCGCGGCTTGCGCTTCAGCGAGGGGGCTGAACCCGCTCCGTCAGGCGCTGGAATGTGTTCCGGTCGATGCGAACCACGGGCCCCGTCGCCGCGGCTAGAGCGCGTCGCGTTTTGATCGGTTTCACCTCGCCCGGGCCGCTCGCGGCCCGGGCATGCGCCCGCCCGCCCCCCGGGCGGGCGCATTCGCGCCCACCCCGGGCGGCCGCATGCCCTCTTTCGGGCTCTGGACGCGTTCGATAAAACGCAACATGCTTTACCGGCATGCATTCCGGATGCCCGCACGCGGCTCTATCCCGCCGCCGCATCGCGATAGTGGCGCAGCACATGCACCCGGATGGCCGAGGCCAGCCCGGTGTCGAATCCGCGCGCCTCGTCGATCTCGGCGGCCAGTGCGTTGAGGGGCAGACCGCGCTCGGCGGCGATCTCACGGAAGGCCTGCCAGAATTCCTCCTCCAGCGAAACGGAGGTTCGGTGCCCACGCAAAGTGAGCGAGCGCTTGACGGGCCGGGCGCTCATTCGCGCTCGCGCTCATGCCCGTCGAGGCGGCGGCGGGCCGCTTCGGCCTCGGCTTGCTCGCGCGCGCGGGCGGCCTTGCTGCGTCCGTGTTTCGCGGCGTTCTCGTCGCCCTGCGCGCGCTTGCGGGCGCGCTCGCGCGCCTTGCGTGCGGCGCGCAGGTTGACGACCGGCCCGCTCATGTCTCGCGCGGGCCGATCATGTCCTCGGGGCGCACCACGCGGTCGAAGGTCGCCGCGTCCACGAAGCCCAGATTGACGGCTTCCTCGCGCAGGGTGGTGCCGTTGCGATGCGCCGTCTTGGCGACCTTGGTCGCGTTGTCATAGCCGATCTCGGGCGCGAGCGCCGTAACCAGCATCAGGCTCTCGCGCATCAGCTTCTCGATGCGGTCGGTATTGGCCTCGATCCCGGTGACGCAATTATCGGTGAAGGCCACCGACGCATCGCCCAGAAGCTGCATGGATTGCAAAACGTTATAGGCGATCATCGGCTTGAAGACGTTAAGCTCGAAATGCCCCTGAGAGCCCGCGAAACCCACCGCCGCATCATTGCCCATGACATGCGCGCAGACCTGGGTGAGGGCCTCCGCCTGGGTGGGGTTGACCTTGCCGGGCATGATGGAGCTGCCCGGCTCGTTCTCGGGCAGGATCAGCTCTCCCAGCCCCGAGCGCGGCCCGGAACCCAGAAAGCGAACGTCGTTGGCGATCTTGAAGAGTGACCCCGCCACCGTGCGCAGCGCGCCGGACATCTCCACCATCGCGTCATGCGCGGCAAGCGCCTCGAACTTGTTGGGCGCG
>PWLT01000399.1 GCA_003558415.1 Hyphomicrobiales bacterium | reverse complement strand
GGGATGCTGTGATCCCAAGCGCGCCGATCAGCGCTGCCTGATACGCTCCAGCGCGCGGCGCCAGCCGCCGGGCGCGACCAGGAAGGACAGGGCGAAACCGGTCAGGAAACCGGCCAGATCGGCCAGCCATGTGCTGCCCAGCCCGACATAGAGCCCCACAAGCAGCCGCGCCAGCAGCAGCACCCCGATCAGGATGAAGGCGCGCGCGCGGTTGGCGCCCTTCTCGCCCAGTTCAATCCAGAGCAGATAGGTGAACGCGCCCACCAGCCCGAAGACACCAGGATACCCACCCGTCAGCCACGACGGGCCGGACAGCACGGCGCCCCAGACCAACGCCCCCGCGACCGAAGCGCCGAAGAACACCACCGGCACCGCCCATCCGCGCATCCCCTCGCCCACGAACTTGCCCAGCGCGGCAATGAATACCAGTACGAACAGCGTGTGCGTGGCGGAGACATGCACCAGCGGATAGGCGACAAGGCGCAGCAGATGCTCCGGCGGAAAGCGGCGGTTCTCGACCATCCAGTCCATCAGGGTTCCGGAAAACGCCACCCGTTGCACCGCATCGAGCCGCCAGCCGACAGCTCCCGGCCCGCCAATCAGCCCTGCCGATCCGGCCAGAAACGCCAGTTCAACCCCGGCCACCGCAAGCAGCAGCAGCCACACGGAGCCGGGAAGCGGATTGAGGGGCGAAACCGCGTTGTTGTCGGTCATGAGGACTCCGGTGGGATGCGGGCCATGTTGACGCCCCATCCCGCCAGCGATAAGCGAGCGTGGTCGCCATTTCCAGACGGAGAATGCAATGAGCGAGGCGGATAACGCGCCCGGCAGCGCACCGGCCTTCACCCCGCGTGTCTTTTCCGGTATCCAGCCCTCGGGCGGGCTGACCCTGGGCAATTATCTCGGCGCGCTCAAGCGCTTCGTCGAGAAGCAGGAAGAAGGCATCGAGTCGATCTACTGCATCGTCGATCTGCACGCGATCACCGTCTGGCAGGAGCCCGACAAGCTGCGCCGCGCCACGCGCGAGATGGCCGCGGGTTTCATCGCCGCGGGGATCGACCCCGAGCGCTCCATCCTGTTCAACCAGAGCCAGGTGTCGGCCCATGCCGAGCTGGCCTGGCTCTTCAACTGCGTGGTTCGCATGGGCTGGCTCAGCCGCATGACCCAATTCAAGGACAAGGCCGGCAAGAACCGCGAGAACGCCTCGGCCGGGCTCTTCGTCTATCCCTCCCTCATGGCGGCCGACATTCTGGCCTATCACGCCACCCATGTGCCCGTGGGCGAGGATCAGAAGCAGCATCTTGAGCTGACGCGCGAGATTGCAGGCAAGTTCAACCATGACTTCGGGGTGGATTTCTTCCCCCTCACCGAGCCGCTGATCGAGGGCACCGCGACCCGTGTGATGAGCCTGCGCGACGGCACGAAGAAGATGTCCAAATCCGACGCCTCCGACATGAGCCGCATCAACCTGACCGATGATGCCGACACCATCGCGCAGAAATTCCGCAAGGCGCGCACCGATCCCGAGCCTTTGCCCGAGGCGGTGGAGGGGCTGGCCGAGCGGCCTGAGGCGCGCAACCTCGTCAACATCTATGCCGCGCTGGCCGATTGCAGCACCGCAGATGTGCTGGCCCAGTTCGGCGGTCAGGGCTTTGGCGTCTTCAAGCCGGCGCTGGCCGATCTGGCGGTGGAGAAGCTCTCGCCCATCAACGCGGAGATGCAGCGGCTGATGCGCGATCCCGACGAGATCGACCGCATCCTGGGGCGCGGCGCCGAACGTGCCGACGCCATCGCACGTCCGATTCTGGAGCGCTGCTACGAGATCATGGGAATGGTGCGCTCGCGCCCGCCGCGATAGGCGGGCGGGCAGTCGCGCTCAGATCACCACGACCTGCGTGCCGACCACGACGAGATCATAGAGCACCTCGACATTGTGGTTGAACAGGCCGAAGCAGCCGTTCGACGCCTTGCGCCCGATCTTGGCGGGATTGTCGATGCCGTGGATGCGGTAATACTGCCAGCCGAGATTGAGCGCTCGTGTGCCCAGCGGGTTGTCGGGACCGGGATGCACGATCTCCGGCAGACTCGGGTCGCGCCGGCGCATGTTCGGGGTGGGGATCCATGTCGGCGCCGGGCGCTTGAGCACGACCTGCGTGCGCCCGCGCCGGGTGAATTCCTCGGTCATTGGAACCGAACAGGGATAGAGCAGATAGGTCGCCTGATCCTCGGACCAGAAATGCAGCGCGCGCGAGGCCGTGTCGCACAGGATCGCGCCGTTGCGCAGATTGTCGAAATGGTCCTGCCAGCGAATGGCGCGGAAGCTTTGAATGTTGCGACGGGTTTGCGCGCGGGTCGAGATACCCGCCTCCCCCTCGATGACGCCGGTGAAATTTTGCGCACGCAAAGGAAACGCGACGCTGGAAGCCAACGCCGCCCCGCCAAGCGCGAGCAACCGGCGCCGTGCGATGCACTGATCAGACATCTGCAATCCCTCCAGAAAATTCCGAGACCGACGGGATTCTTACCTTCCCGCCCGGTCTGGCAAGTCACAAACCCGTGCGCAACCTGCAACGCCCGAGCAGTATAGCGCAACCGCAACGCAATTGCACAGCCCCTGTGCGCCGGCACGGATGGACGCCACCGCCGACCGGCGGCATAACCCGCTCAAACCGAACACAGGAACACGCCATGCAAGGTCATCACCCACCCATGGTCGGCCATGTCCATCTCAAGGTGGCAGACCTCGACAGGGCCATCGCGTTCTACGGCGACATCCTCGGCTTCGAGGTGCAGCAGCGCTGGGGCGAGAGCGCAGCCTTTCTGGGCGCGCAGGGCTATCATCACCATATCGGGCTGAATACGTGGGAAAGCCTCGGCGCCGCTCCGCCGCCGCCCGGGCACACCGGCCTCTATCATTGTGCCTTCCTCTACCCGTCACGCGCCGCGCTCGGGCGGGTACTGGCGCGCATTATCGCCGCTGAAATACCCATCGACGGGGCCGCCGATCACGGAGTCAGCGAGGCGATCTACCTGCGCGACCCGGACGGCAACGGGGTCGAGATCTACCGTGACCGCCCGCGCGAGGACTGGCCCCGTGACGGCGATGGTCAGCTTGCGATGGGCAATGCGCCGCTCGACCTTGCCGCGGTGCTGGCCGAGGCGGAATCGATCGAAACGAAAGGGTGAGCGCCCCGCGCAGATAGAGGGCGTCGCGCTCTGGATTTCGGCCGCGCGTGGTGCTTAACTCGGCCAGCGAGCGAGCGGGGGAGAACGCGCGATGGCGACCGGCACCAACATCAGAACCTTTTTCGACGGCAAATGGCACGATGGCGACATCCCCGTGATGAACGCCGCCGATCATGGCGCCTGGCTGGGCACCACGGTGTTCGACGGGGCGCGCTTTGTCGACGGGATCGCCCCCGATCTGCACGCGCATTGCGAACGGGTGAACCATTCCGCCCGGGCGCTGATGATCAACCCTACCGTGACGGCCGAGCGGATGGTGGAGATCATCCTCGAGGGTCTGGCGCGCTACCCCTCGGCGACACCGGTCTATATCCGCCCGATGTACTGGGCGATCGAGGGCGGCATGCTGGGCGTGCTGCCCAAGGAGGACGGTGCGACGGGGTTCTGCGTGTGCCTCGAGGAAGTGCCCATGGCCCCGCCCGAGGCCACCACCACGCTGACCACGACGCGCTTTCGCCGCCCGACGCTCGATTGCGCGGTGGTCAACGCCAAGGCGGGCTGCCTTTATCCCAACAATGCGCGCATGCTCGCCGAGGCGCGCGCCAAGGGCTTCGGCAATGCATTGGTGGCCGATGCGATGGGCAATGTCGCCGAAACCGCCACCGCCAATGTCTTCATGGTCCGCGACGGCGAGGTGTTCACCCCCATTCCCAACGGCACATTCCTGGCCGGTATCACCCGCGCGCGTCATATCGCCAACATGCGCGCTGACGGAATGACGGTGCATGAAAGCGTCCTGAGTTTCGACGATTTCCGCGCCGCCGACGAGGTGTTCCTGTCGGGCAACCTGATGAAGGTCACGCCGGTGAGCGCCTTTGACGAGACCCATTATCAGGTCGGGCCGGTGACGCGACGGGTGCGCGAGCTTTACTGGGACTGGGCGCATAGCGCCGCGGGCACAGTCAGGGCCGCCGCCGCGGCGCGGTGAGACGGCGCTTGCCAGTTTGCCGGACGATCGGCCATGATGCGCGCCGGTGACAAGGGAAGGGCAGATGCGCAAGTTCCTCGTGGTGCTGGATGACAGCCGCGAATGCCTCAATGCGATTCGTTTCGCGGCGCTGCGCGCGGCGCGGACCGGTGCGGGGGTGCAGATACTCTCGATCATCCCGCCCGAGGAGTTCCAGCACTGGATCGGGGTGGGCGACATCATGCGCGCCGAGGCGCGCGAGCGCATCGAGGCGCATTTCGAGGTCTTCGCCAAGTGGATGCGCGACCGTCAGGGCATCGACCCGGAACTCGTGATCCGCGAAGGCGAGGCTGTCGAGGAGATCCTCGCGCAGATCCGTGAGGACCCGGATATCGGCATTCTGGTGCTCGGCGCCGGCACCGAGAGGAACGGCCCCGGCCCACTGGTAACGCAGCTCTCGCGCAGTTCGGGCACGCTGCCGGTGCCGATCACCATCGTTCCCGGCGAGCTGCCCAAGGAGCGCCTCGAAGAGATCACCTGAATGCACCTCCCCCGGCCGGGGGGTGCTT
>PWLT01000330.1 GCA_003558415.1 Hyphomicrobiales bacterium | reverse complement strand
TGGCGCGCGATCTGCGGCTGTTGTGCCTCGACGAGATGCAGATCAGCGACATCACCGATGCGATGGTGGTGGGTCGGCTGTTTCAGATGCTGTTCGACGCGGGCGTGGTGGTGGTTACCACATCAAACCGCCCGCCGGACGATCTCTACAAGGACGGGCTGAACCGTGCGCTGTTCCTGCCCTTCATCGAACTGATCAAGGAGCGGCTGGAGGTCCATGAACTGGCGGCGGCCGAGGATTACCGTCAGGGCAGGCTGCGGGGCGCGCAGGTCTATTTCCACCCCGCCGATGCGCAGGCGCATCAGGCGGTGGACCGCATCTGGGCGGATCTGAGCGAGGGTGCCGAGATCGGGCCGCTGCGCCTGGCGGTTCAGGGGCGCGAACTGGTGATCGAGCGTTTCGCCAACGGGGTGGCACGCGCGGGGTTCTGGGAGCTTTGCGGCCGGCCGCTGGGGGCGGCGGATTACCTGGCTCTCGCGCAGGCGGTGCGGGTGCTGGTGCTCGACGATATCCCGCAGCTGTCGCGGCGCAATTTCAACGAGGCGCGGCGCTTCGTGACGCTGGTGGATGCGCTCTATGAGGCGCGTGTGCAACTGGTCGCGAGCGCGGCGGCCGAGCCGGAGCGGCTCTATGTCGAGGGGGCGGGCGCATTCGAGTTCGAGCGCACCGCCAGCAGGTTGCGCGAAATGCAGGCCGAGGATTGGGGGGCATCCCCGGCCTGATCGGTAGGGTCAGAGAGGTTCTGCTGTCGCGTTCCCGGCGGGCTCGTCGGAGGCCAGTGTGACAAGCTCCTCCGGATCCATCTGCGCGATTTCCCGCGCGCAGATGCCGGCCGCGTCGCGGCTGAGGCTTTCGGCGCCGGGGTGGAGCGCCCAGGGCTCGCCCTGGATGAACTGGCGCTGACGCACCGAGCTGAGCCCGGCGATCTCGGCATGCAGTTCCTGTGCCGCAGGGGTGGTGCGGAAATTCGCCGCACAGATGCTCCCGGCCAGTTCGGCATGGGCGTTCGAGGCGGCCTTGTTGGCCATGTCCTGCGCCGAGCCGGCGGTCACCACGAGCCCCAGCATGAAGCCCGCCGCGACCGTGAGCGCGCTTGCGCCCACCGCGGTCCACACAAGCGCCACCTTGCTTGGCTGAAATTCGGCGATGTCCTGGATAACGCCCATTCTTTTCCTCCATGAGCATTTCATGATCGGCAAGATTTTGCCGATCTCTGGAAATTATATGCTCATCGGTTGACGCTCATTTCAAGTAGAAACCGTACGAATCACCCATAACAGTTCTGTCACTCGTGCGGGAGTGGCCACCATGCAACATACGGGCGGGAGCGGGCACGGCGGATGGCCGTCCCGAACCTCGTCCGGCGGGGGTGGTGTGGTTCAGCCGCTCAGCCCGGCGTGCAGGTTGGGGACAGATAGTGCCGAGAAGCCGTAATGGCGCAGCCAGCGCAGATCGCTCTCGAAGAAGGCGCGCAGATCGGGGATGCCGTATTTCAGCATGGCGATCCGGTCGATGCCGAGGCCGAAGGCGAAGCCCTGCCACCGGGTCGGATCGATGCCGCCGGCCTCAAGCACCTTCGGATGCACCATCCCCGAGCCGAGGATCTCCATCCAGTCGTCGCCCTCGCCGATCTTGAGCTGGCCGCCTTCCCAGGAGCAACGGATATCCACCTCAGCCGAGGGTTCGGTGAAGGGAAAATGCGAGGCGCGAAAGCGCAGCTCCACCTCGTCCACCTCGAAAAAGGCGCGGCAGAATTCCTCCAGCGTCCATTTGAGATTGGCCATGGAGATATCGCGATCCACCGCCAGCCCCTCGACCTGATGAAACATCGGCGTGTGGGTCTGGTCCATGTCCATCCGGTACACGCGCCCCGGTGCGATCACCCGCAAGGGCGCGCCCTGATCCTGCATGGCGCGGATCTGCACCGGCGAGGTGTGGGTGCGCAGCACATGCGGGGGGCGGTTGTCGCCCTCGCTACGGTGCATGAAGAACGTGTCGTGCTCCTGCCGGGCGGGGTGTTCGGGGGGGATGTTGAGCGCGTCGAAATTGTGCCAGTCGGTTTCCACCTGCGGGCCTTCGGCGACCGAAAAGCCCATGTCTGCGAAGATCGCGGTGAGTTCTTCCATCACCTGACTGACCGGGTGAACCGTGCCGCGCGGGCGCGGGCGGCCGGGCAGGCTGACATCAAGCCATTCGCCGCGCAGCCGTTCCTCGAGCGCGGCATCCTCGAGCGCGGCGCGCCGGGCCTTCAGTGCCGCGTCGATCTCGTCCTTGAGCGCGTTGAGCGCGGGGCCGGCGATCTTGCGCTCCTCGGGGGTCATCCTGCCCAGCTCGCGCATCTTCAGGCTGATCTCGCCCTTCTTGCCCAGTGCCGCGAGCCGCACCGCCTCCAGCGCATCGGGGTAGGAGGCCCGCGCGATCTGATCCAGATATGTCGCCCGAAGGTCCGCGATGGCGTCCATGGTTCCCCCCTTTTCCGATCTCTCAGCGGGGTAGCCACAACCCCCCGTGAATGCAAGCCGCACTCAGATATCGAGCAATGCCGATGCAATACCGAAATACATCAGCACGCCCAGCACATCGGCAAGCGACGTCACGAGCGGCCCCGATGCTGCTGCCGGATCGCGCCCCAACCGCGCGAAGATGAAGGGCAGCGACATGCCGATCAACGCCCCGAAAAGCACGATCAGGACCATCGCCGTAGCCACGACGGCCGCGATCTCCGGGCCCCCGCGCCACACGCCGATCCCCGCAACGGCCACCGCCATTGTCAGTCCCAAGGCGAGTGCGATCAGGGCCTCTCGCATCAGCAGCCAGCCGAAATCCGATGGGCGCACATCATCGGTCGCCAAGGCGCGCACCATCAGCGTGGCGGATTGTGTGCCCGCATTCCCGCCCGAGGCGATCAGCAGCGGCAGGAAGAACAGCAGCGACAGATGCGCGGCGATCGTATCCTCGAAATAGGCGATGCCGGCTCCCGAAAAGATGTTGCCGAAGACCAGAAGAACCAGCCAGTAGATGCGCGCCTTGTAGAGCACCATGATCGTGGCTTCGGCGACCGAGGTTTCGATGGGCCCCACGGTCGAGCCCTTGTGGAAATCCTCGGTGACCTCGTCGGCGGCGACGTCCATGGCGTCGTCGGCGGTGACGATCCCCACCAGCTTGTCCTCGCGGTCCAGAACCGGCAGGGCGATCAGGTCGTAGCGCGCGATCATGCGCGCGGCTTCCTCCTGCTCGGCCTCGGCGCGGATGAAGACCGGCTCGGTGTCCATTATCTCGGCGATCCTCTGGCGCGAACGCGCGATCAGGATGTCGCGCAGGTCGAGCACGCCGATCAGATGGCGATCGTCATCGACGATATAGGCGGTATATACAGTCTCGGCCTCCAGCGCCTGGGCGCGCAGGGCCTCAAGCGCTTCGGCGGCGGTCATGCCGGGCTTGAGCGTGGCATAATCCGAGGTCATGACCGATCCCACGGTCCATTCCTCATAGGCCGCGAGACGCCGCAGATCCTCGCGTTCGGCTTTCGACAGCGCTGGCAGGAGCGCCTCCTGGGCGTCCTCGTCGAGCTGCTTGTAGAGGTCGGCGCGCTCGTCATGGCTCATCGCGGACATGAGCTTGGCCAGCTCGCGCCGACCCATGCGCGTGGCGATCACGAGCTGCGAGGAGGGGCGCAGATAACCGATCAGCTCCGCTTGCTCGTGCAGGGGGAGCAGGCGCATCGCGGTGAGCGCGTCCTCGATCTCCATCTCTTCGAGATAGGCGGCGACGTCGGCCAGTTCCTGCGCGTTGAGGAACTCCGCAACGGAGTCCGTGTCACCCTCGCGCAGCAGCCGGACGATCTCCAAAGCCACGAATGCGCTGTCGATATAGCTGTCCTCGGCGTCCGGATCGAAGCGGAATTCGCTAAGCGGGGTCGGCTTGGTCATGCCCGGTCTCCTGTCCGTGCAGAGCGGACGGAGCGGGGCGCGACGGTTTCAGCCGGTTGTCCCGCCACGCGACCGCGGCGTCGCTTCAGCAGCGCGGCAGACACCACGACATAACGCGGAGCCTTGATGCGTGCGCCAACTGGAACCTTCGTCCATCATTCGTCCGTTCGATAGCGCCCCGGAATGACCAGGGGCCGTGTCCGCTTAGGGTGGAGGCGCGGCGTTGTCAATCGCGCCCCCGCGGGGCTGTGCAATCGGCATCGATGGTCGGAGACGCCCACTGCGACCGCACCGCTCGAATCGAGCTATGCAGCGGCGGCATCGTGAGGAAAGACAAGATCGGCACCATGCGCGATCTGCCCTTTGGTGACCGGCGCGGGAGCATGGGTGCGCAAGTGGTGCTTGGCGGCGATGTTCACGTCTCCTCCTCGATCGCATTCCCGAGGCTCAAGAGATGCATTGAAGATCACCATTCCGGTAAGGGGTCTTGCGCCCGCCGTCGTGCCGGAGGCACGTCTGCGGCGTGACGGGGCGGGCGCATGCCCGGGCCGCGAGCGGCCCGGGCGAGGTGAACCCGATCAAACGCGACGCGCTCTAACCGGCGTCCTGATCGTCGAGCAGGAAGCTTATCTTGGCATTCACCCTGTAGCTGCTGATCCTGCCGTTTTCGACGGACGCAATCATTTCCTTGATATAGATCGACTTGACGTTGCGAACCGATTTCGAGGCTTGCGTGACCGCGTTTTGCGCCGCGTCCTCGAAGCTCTTGTCGGATTCGGCGAGGACCTCGATCACCTTGAG
>PWLT01000392.1 GCA_003558415.1 Hyphomicrobiales bacterium | reverse complement strand
GGACCCGCGCCCCGGTTTCGTGACCGCGCGCTTCACCGACGGCGTCGAAAACATCAAGGACCTGCACGCCGGAATGCTGCTGGAGGGCACGGTGACAAATGTGGCCGCCTTCGGCGCCTTCGTCGACATCGGCGTCCACCAGGACGGGCTGGTCCATATCAGCCAGCTGGCCGATCGTTTCGTGAAGGATCCGCACGAGGTGGTGAAAGCCGGGGACGTCGTGAAGGTTCGCGTGACCGAGATCGATGTTGCCCGCAAGCGCATCGGCCTGAGCATGCGCAAGGATGGCGGCACGGCAGAGGTGCGCGGAAAGGGAAGTGACGGCGCCAGCCCCGCGAAGCCCCGGAAAACGGGACACGGCAGCACCGCGAGCAAGGGCAAGAAGGGTGCTCGGGCTGCCGGCGAAACCTCCGATGCTCAAGGATCGCTAGGCGCGGCGTTGCTCAACGCGATGCGCGAGAAACGGTGAATTGGCACAAGCGGGCGGCGCAAGCCGACCGCGCCGCCTTATGCGCTGTGTTCCCGAAAGGTGGCGCTCAGGCTCGGCGCAGCGACCGAACGCAAGCAGCCTCTTTCTTGACGTTCGCCCTGCCCGGGCACAGGATAGCAGCGACATACACGATGGGCGGACAGCGGACCCGAGCAGCCGCGGCAATGCAGACGCGGCATCCGGCTGAAGCTGCCCTTCACTTGCGAAGCCAGTAGGAGTGGACCGCCGCGTTGCGAAATGACGCAAGGAGCCCAAAATCAACCTTCGTGCAGCATCGAGGATGACATCTACGCCGAGGGACGAATGATCGGTTCGACGGGTACAAGGATGCCGCCGAACAAAACCGGCTCAGGATCGAAACGGTGGGTCAGCGCCCCGATGGTCGAGGCGGTTGCAAAACTCGTCTTCCATCAGGTAGCTTCCCAACTGAGCGCGGACATAACCCTGCCCTGAGGCTTCGCCTCGGCATCGAACTGTGGCAGAATCCCGGGATGTCGTTGCGCCAAAACATCACTTTCGTCACGTCCCCAGACGGCACGCGCATCGCGACCGCGGCGATTGGCAAGGGGCCGCCCCTGGTGCGCGCCGCACACTGGCTGAGCCATGTCGAGTTCGATGCCGACAGTCCGGTCTGGCGTCCCTGGCTGGCAGCTTTGTCGCGCGAACACCGCTATCTGCGCTACGATCAGCGGGGCTGCGGGCTATCGGACCGGGAGGTCGCCGACCTCTCGCTGGCGGCGATGGTTGCCGATCTCGAGGCCGTCACCGACGCTCTGCCCGGCCCCTTTCCGCTTATCGGCATGTCGCAGGGTGGGGCGGTGGCGATCGAGTTCGCGCGCCGGCATCCGGGCCGCGTCTCGCGGCTGGTGCTGATCGGCGCCTATGCCCGCGGCGCCCTGCGGCGACCAGCCGGAAAGGGACACCGGCAGGAAGCCGAGGCGCTGCTTGCCCTGGTGCGCCTGGGCTGGGGGCGCGACAATCCCGCCTTTCGGCACGTATTCACCAGCCAGTTCATCCCCGGCGGCACGCTCGAACAGCATCTTTGGTGGACCGAGCTGGAGCGGCGCACCGCCAGTCCCGAGGCGGCGGCCGAAAATCTGTCGGCCTTCTACCGGATCGAGGTCACTGAAGAGGCGCGCGCGCTGGACCTGCCGGTTCTGGTCATGCACGCGCGCGGTGATGCGCGCGTCCCGTTCGAGGAAGGCCGACTGCTGGCGGGCCTCATCCCGCGAGCCCGTTTCGTTCCGCTCGAAAGCGACAACCATGTGTTGCTGGATACGGAGCCAGCTTGGCCGCGTTTCCTGGCCGAACTGCGGGAATTCTTGCTCGACGATCTCGCGCATGACGCCGCGCACGGCCTTTCGGCCGAGCTCACCCCGGCAGAGAGGCAGGTCTTCGGGCATCTCGTACAGGGTCTCGACAACCGCACCATCGCAGCGCGCACTGGCAAGAGCGAGAAGACCGTGCGCAACCAGGTCTCGATTATCCTGTCGAAGTGCGGGCACCCGACGCGCGCCGCCCTGATCGCTGCCCTCCACCGCACGAGGTGACGCCCCGGCCATGCCAACGGGACGCCTGTCCCGCGCATCACCCCGTCATCCGCGCCTTCGGCGGGACAATTGCCTCATGCGCGGGGATCAGGACTGCCGGAGAATGACAAGATCGGCAACCGCACCACAAGAGGCAAGGTCATGGCGGCGGAAGACAGAACAAGCATCGCTCAAAGCGCGCAAGCGGACTGGACCGCGCCTCTCGCCCTGACGTTGGCGGCGCTCTTCTGGTCAGGGAACTTCATTGCCGGGCGGGCGCTGCGCGACGACATTGATCCGGTGACTTTGAACACCCTGCGCTGGGCTCTCGCCGCTTTGCTTTTCCTGCTGTTCGTCGCGCCGGCCTGTCGCGCCAATACCGGTGCGATCCGCCATCAATGGCGCTATCTGCTCGCCCTGGGCGCCACGGGGATCGCGGCGTTTCACACGACGGTCTATGTAGCGCTCACGCAGACCACTGCCACCAATGCGCTTCTGGTCCTGGCGCTGGCGCCTGCGGCCATCCTGCTCGGCGCGGCGCTGACCGGGGCAAACCGGCCGACCCCGCTGCAATGGGCAGGATCGGCACTCTCGCTCCTTGGGGCCGCGGTGTTGGTCACGCAGGCCGACATCGATGTGCTGCGCGCTCTCGCTTTCAATCCCGGCGATCTGTGGATGTTGGCGGCGGTGGTGATCTGGGCCGCATATTCGCTGCTCCTGCAGCGGCGCCCGCAGGAACTGCCGCCCACGGTAGCGCTCGCCGCGAGCATGGGCTTCGGCGTGGTCCTGATGCTGGCGGCGATGGTGATCCTGCAGCCCGTCGCGCATCTTCCCGTAAACACCGGATTCATCGGTGCGCTGGCCTATATCGTTGTCTTCCCCTCGGTGCTGGCCTTCTGGCTCTGGGGATATGGCGTGGCGCGGCTCGGGCCCGCGCGGGCGGGCCAGTTCATCCATCTCATGCCGGTATTCGGCCCGGTTCTGGCCATGGTGATCCTCGGCGAGAGGATCGTTGCGGCGCAGCTTGCCGGCGCAGCCATCGTTTTCGCCGGGATCGCGGCGGTCCTTCTGGGGGCACGCAAATGAGCCCTTAAGCCGATCAACAATCGATACACGCTGTCACCAAGCCACGCGAATACCTGCTGATCCATGGGCTGCCGCGCTGAGACCAGCACGATGAACAGGGAGGACAATCCATGACCCGGACCGATGAAAGCATCCGCTCCACACTCAACCGTGTGGTCAGAACCTTCACCTCGCGGCCCGGCAGCGCACGGGACACCTATCACGCGCGTGCCGAGGCGGGCGCGGGGCTGACCGCCACCGTGACCGAGGGAGACTGGTCGCTCAACTTCGACATGCCCGAGGCCCTGGGCGGCACCGGAGACGCGCCGACGCCCGGCGTCTATGGCCGCGCCACGCTGCTGGCCTGCCTCGCCATCGGGTTGCGCATAGAGGCCCTGCGCACGGGCCTGCCCCATGCCCGGATCGCAGTTTCCATGGAGTGCGACTGCGACAACCGGGGGATCTTCGGGATCGATGAAGTGCCCCCCGGTTACGAGGACTTCCGCCTGACGGTCGAGGTGGACAGCGACGCCACGGAGGTCAGATTGCGCGACTGGCTCGACCGGACGCTGGCGCTAAGCCCATGGCTGGACGTGTTCCACCGCCCGCAGCCGGTTGGCGTCGAATTGCGCATCACTTCTCCAACCGGGAGTTGAACGATGGACGCGAAACTCCAGCGCCGGGTGCAGCGCTACGGCTGGGATGCTGCAGCCGCCCATTACGAGCCGGGCTGGGCCTCGAGCCTGACGCTGGCGCAGAACCGGCTGATCTCGGTCGCAGGGCTCGCCCCCGGCATGCGGGTGCTTGAGACCGCCTGTGGCAGCGGGCTCGTGACCGCGCGCATCGCCTATGCGGTCGGCTCTGCCGGCGAGGTTACGGCGACCGACCTGTCGCAGGCGATGGTGGACGCAACCGCCCGAATGGCCGCCGAGCGGGGGCTGGCCCATGTCACGACGGTGCGCATGGACGCCGAGGCGCTGGACTTTCCCGATGCGCACTTCGACGCCGCGGTCTGCGCATTGGGCTTGATGTATGTCCCTGACCCGGTCCGCGCGCTGACCGAGATGGCGCGCGTCACCCGCCCCGGCGGAAGGATCGCCGTCACCGTGTGGGGCGAACGGAAGAATTGCGGCTGGTGCGAGATCTTCCCGATCGTCGATGCCCGCGTCGCCTCCGAGGTGTGTCCGTTGTTCTTCGGGACGGGCGGGCGCGGCGTGCTGGAGAAGATGGTCAGCGAAGCGGGCTTGCGGGATACCGCGGAGTGGCGCGACCAGGTCGAACTGGTTTGGCCCGATGCGGACAGTCTTCTCTCGGCGATGATCGACGGCGGGCCGGTGGCGCTCGCTGCCAAGCGCTTTGCGCCCGAGGTCCGAGCCGAGGTCGAGGCGGCGTTTCTCGGCTCGGTTGCGGCATTTCTGTGTCACGATGGGAGCTATGCGATCCCCGCCG
The DNA here is from genome assembly GCA_003558415.1 of Hyphomicrobiales bacterium. Taxonomy (GTDB): domain Bacteria; phylum Pseudomonadota; class Alphaproteobacteria; order Rhodobacterales; family Rhodobacteraceae; genus Alkalilacustris. Next base: position 274 of record PWLT01000392.1, on the reverse strand, counting down.
AATTTCTTACTGTCGCCGGCAGGTCGCCCCCCAGCCAACGCCCGAAGTCCGATCAGTTTGATGATGGTTCTTGACGCTTTCGTGAAAGCGATTTGGCGGGTTATCAAGCTTGTTGGCAGAGCGAATGACTGGCTCTGTGACGCTGCGTGGCGGCGAAGCTTGCCCCGCTGAATGGCGGCTCAGGTGAAGGTTTTCCGATGTGGGCCGCGGCGTGCGGCTTCGTCTTGGCGCGACCTCGGCCCGCGTTGGAAAACCTCCCAAGGAGGAAGCCGCG
>PWLT01000329.1 GCA_003558415.1 Hyphomicrobiales bacterium | reverse complement strand
TCGATCTGGGCGCCGCCGGGGTCCGTGTGCCGCACATGATCGATTTCACCTCGGACGGGGCCTACGCCTTCATCGCGTCCACCGGCTCGCACGACATCACCGTGATCGATGCCGAGACACGTGAAATCGTCGAGATCTTCGATACCGGCCCGCGCACTCATGCTGCCACCGTCCTGCCCGATGACAGCGCGGTGATCGCGGCGGTGATCGGGGATGCGGATCAATACCGCGACGGCAAGCTCGTGGAGATCACCATCGACGGCGCGGGTGGCTTCGAGCTCGGGCGTGAGTTGGTGATCGCCGAGGACCCGCTCTTTGTGGAGAACGAGGCACGCTTCAACGATGTCGCAGCGATCTGCCACGAATACTCCGCCGATGGCCGTCATGCCTTTGTTACGCTGGGGCCGGGGCTCCAGGATGGCGGGCTGGTCGTGGCCGACACCCAGAGCTTCGAGCTCGTCGCGCTCTGGGGCCCCGAGGAGCTGCAGGTCAATTGCGGCACCGCGCCCACCGTGGATCGCAGCCACATGTTCCTCACCGGCGGCGGGCCCGAGATCGGGGTCTATTACGTGATCGACATGGAGACGCTGGAAGTCGTGCATGAAGGCGACAGCCGCGGGACCGACGCGCATGGCATCTGGGCGGTGCCCGATGGCAGCGAGATGTGGCTGGTTAATCGCGTGTCCGACAATGTGGTGCTGATCGATCCCGAGACCTTCGAGATCACCGAGGAATTCCCCGAGGGCTTCGGCGAAACCCCCGACATCATCGCGATGGCCCCGGATTCGAGCCGCGCCTATATCACGCTGCGCGGGCCGAACCCGGTCTCGGCGCCCCATGTGGCCGTGGGCACGACGCCGGGCTTCTCGGTCGTCGACATCGCCAGCCGGGAACTCGTTGAGATCGTCCAGCCCGCCGCCGACAACCCGAACAGCGACTTCCACGGGATCGCCACGCGGCCCTTGTCCCGGTAGGCAGGGCAGCAACGTAGAACGCGCCGACAGCTGCATGGTCTCGGGGCTCGTCTCCCCACATAGGTGCGGGATGCATTGATATGGCGAGGCGAGCCCCGAGCGCCCCGCGCTGCTGGTCGCGTGGATCGCGGGGAAGAGGTGAAGCTGAACCGTACTTGACAAATGTCAAGTCGGCATGATGGCTGGCGCGACCGCTTGGCGACGGGACCGCGCGTCGGAGGTGGAGGCCCTGGCCTCTGCCGACCCGGTAGCCCGCGGCGGGGCCCGGCATTTGCCACCACTCACACACTGCGCCCGGGCCCCGCCGCGCCGATCGCCATGAACGGGAAGGTGCGGCGGGGGTGCTGTGGGACCGGGACGAGCGGCGATGTACGAAGGGGGCGAGCAGTGCGGACTGCTGGACGACTGGGCACGGTAGGGGAGTAGGCGGTGCAGACGGCCTATTATACCAACGGCCTCGATCTTTGACTCGTTAGGGATTCCCTTCGGCATTGTGCTGTGATTCCCTGTCATCACGACAGGGAGGGATGGATGGCGGTTGCGATCACACGGACAGAACTTTCGGCGCGCGAGCTTCGGGCTGCGGCGGCGAAGACGACGGATGCGAAGGCGGCGCGGCGGATGCTGGCGCTCGCGCAGGTGCTTGAGGGAGTGGACCGCAAGTCCGCAGCCGAGACCTGCGGGATGGACCGGCAGACGTTGCGCGATTGGGTCCATCGCTACAACGCCGAGGGGCTGGCGGGGCTTTCGAACCGCCGCTCGGCCGGGCCGAAGCCGCGGCTGAGCGCCGAGCAGAAGGCGGAGCTTGCGCAGCTGGTGCGCGAGGGGCCCGACCCTGCCGTAGACGGGGTGATGCGCTGGCGGCGTGTCGACCTGAAGCGGCAGATCGAGGCGCGCTTCGGCGTGACGATGCACGAGCGCACCGTGGGCAAGCAGTTGGCCGCACTCGGCTTTCGTCGCCTCTCGGTGCGCCCGCAGCACCCGAAGTCCGACCCCGAAGCACAGGCGGCGTTCAAAAAAACTTCGCTGTGACGGTTACCGAGGCCCTGCCCGAGCACGCCAGCGGCAAGCCGCTGGAGGTGTGGTTTCAAGATGAAGCGCGGGTCGGTCAGCAGGGCACTCTGACCCGCATCTGGGCCCCGCGCGGCACCCGCCCACGCGCACCCCGGGATACCCGCTACACTTGGGCCTACATCTTCGGCGCCGTCTGCCCCGAGCGCGGCGCAACCGCCGCGCTGGTCATGCCCCACGCCGACACGGCCGCGATGAACGCCCACCTCGCCGAGATATCCCGCACCGTCGCCGACGGCGCACACGCCGTTCTCGTCCTCGACGGCGCCGGCTGGCATGGGGCCAAGGCGCTCGTAGTGCCCGACAACATCACCCTCCTCCCGCTCCCGCCATACGCCCCGGAGCTCAACCCCATCGAGAACGTCTGGGCCTACCTGCGCGCCAACCGCCTCGCCATCTCCGTCTTCGAGACCTACGCCGATATCGTCGCGCGATGCTGCGAAGCCTGGAACTTCTTCGCCAACGACATCGAAACCGTCCGTTCGGTCACCGCCCGAGACTATGCAAAGGCGGTCAAGAAATAGGGCCGTTGGTATTATCTCACCTGAGGACAAGCGCGTGTGGCGCGAAACAATCCCCCAATTCACGACACAATATCGCCCTATTGGGCAACGACCATCTCGACGCATTGGTGTCAGGGGCTTTTGACGGTTGGAGATCATGACGGTCAGGATATTTTACGACGGTGAATGTCCATTCTGCACGAAGTACGTAACCGTCTTGCGCCTACGCGACGCAGTTGGCGCGGTCGAGCTGGTGGATTTGCGTGGCGATCCAGACGCTCGCGCGAGGTTCGCCGAAAAGGGGCTCGATACAGACAAGGGGATGATCGTCGAGACCCCAGGAAAGGTTCTGCACGGCGCGGACGCAATGAACGCGCTGAGCATGATGAGTACCGGCAGCGGGGTGCTGAACGCGGCGGCCGCGCTCATATTCCGCCATCGCTTGCTGGCCCTTATCCTCTATCCGCTTCTGCGGGCCGGCAGAAACGTCACGCTGTTCATCTTGGGGCGCGAACCCATGCGCAGTCGTGATCCCGGCGAGGCAGCGCTGTTCGAGATATTCGCGCGGTTCCTTGGCGTGCTGGCAGTTCTGCATGCGCTGATCTATGTTTTCCGTTACTCAGCGCTCGATGTTCAACTCACCACACCCGTCCTGCTGATCTGCGGGCTTGGCCTGATCCTTGCGCCCCATTCCCGAAGGCTGTTCGTGGCGATCGTGATCGTCTTCGCCGTCGACGGCGTGTTGCAGGCACCGCTGAACTCCAATCACACGATCCTGAAGAATTTCCTGATCCTGACGATCATCCTGGCTGGGGCGTGGCACATGCTGCGCGGCTCCGGCTGGGATCGCTTCTTTCGCGATTTCCGACCAGTGGGGCAGATGCTGCTGCTGATCATGTACACCTTCGGAATCTTTCACAAGATCAACACCGATTTCCTGAATCCCGAGACAAGTTGCGCAGTTGCCCTGTGGCGGGAAATGCCGCCGCCGCTTGTATGGATCGACAACGCGCCGATGCATTATCTCGCGATCTACGGTACCTTCATCGCCGAGGGCGCGATCATGTTGATGCTGATCTTGCCGCGCTGGCGTCATCTGGGGATATGCGCCGGAATCGGTTTCCACAGCATGCTGGCGCTGAGCGGATACGCGATGTACCCAGCGTTCTCGACGCTATCAATCGTGCTGCATACGCTTTTCATATCGCCCGCTGGAGCGTTGCAAATCAAGAAAAGCTCGACATGGCAGTATTTTGAAAGCCGCCTGAAAAGCCCGGCCGGTGTGTTCTTCCTGTTCGTTGCCGTCATCATGATCGCGCTTCTTGCGCTGCTGCGTGATTACAACATGGTGGCCTATGTTTGGCTGTTGATGATGGCATGGCCGCTGACAATCATCGCTCTGAAGGGGCAGCCGACCCCGACGGAAAGCGCCCAAGGGCGTTTCCATTGGTCGCCCCTGATCGGGTTGAACGCTATCGCGGTACTGTTTTTCCTCAATTCCGTTGGTCCGTACATGGGGCTGAAGACCGCGCAGGCCATGAACATGTTTGCCAACCTACGGCTGGAGGGCGGCGTCAGCAATCACTTGGTGTTTACTGGCGCACCCGGTCCCTTCAACTACTTGGAGGACTTGGTGACGGTGCATGATGCCGCTGGCTCTCCCGGGCTCGAGCGGGTGGCGCAGCGCGAGGATGTCGCATTCGTATACTATCATTTTCTATCAATTCTGGCGTCGCAGGAGCCCGATGCGAAAGTGGCGTATGTGCGCGGCGGGGTTGAGTATCCGCTGACGAGTGCGTCCAGTATCCTCGCACGCGACGGTGACATTCTTCACTCTGAATGGGTGAGGAAATTCTTTCACTTTCGAACCGTAAACCTTGCGCTCCCTCTTCCCTGCGAGTGAAGCGGTAGGGCTCGATTTGGTGTCCTAATAGTCTTTCGTGCCCAAGGTCGTGATGAAGGTTCAAGCCGCAGGTCGCGGATGGTCCCGGAGGGTTCAAAAGCATCAAACGGCGCGGTAGGCGGTGACTTCTTCCCTATCGCTGTGCATGGCACCGGACGGTGCGTGATGCCATGGCTTCTTGGGATAGCGGGCATCTGAAAATTTAGCTGATAAATCATAATTTTCGCCTTCCCAGCGGGGCGGGCATGTCCAGGGCGGTATCAGAACGAACGGCAAGAATGGGCTGGGACCGGTCGGCTGTTCCTGCAGAACTGAGGCCGGCGCCAATAGCAGGAGTGTGCTCCGAGCATTCATGCAGCGGCGGCATTTGCCACGAGCGCCAGGAAGGCGGGCGGGTGGCC
>PWLT01000454.1 GCA_003558415.1 Hyphomicrobiales bacterium | reverse complement strand
TCGACGCCCGGCTCGCCGGGGTCGATATCCTCGGTCACCCGCACAACGATACGGGTGGCATCGGCCTGGTCGATGACCCCGCCGCGCCGCGCCGTGATCGCCGCGCCCGAGTCGCGTGCCACGACGCTTTCAATCCCGGTGCCCACATAGGGCGCCTCGGATTGCAGCAGCGGCACCGCCTGACGCATCATGTTCGAGCCCATCAGCGCGCGGTTGGCGTCGTCATTCTCAAGAAACGGAATGAGCGACGCCGCGACCGAGACGAGCTGCTTGGGGCTCACATCGATCAGATCCACCGCTTCGGCTGGGTTGAGCATGAACTCCCCGGCCTTGCGGGTCGAGACGAGCTCATTGACGAAGCGCCCGTTCTCGTCGAGCTGGGCATTCGCCTGCGCGATGGTGTGGCGCATCTCCTCGGTCGCGGAGATATAGATCACCTCGTCGGTGACCTGACCGTTCTCGACCTTGCGGTAGGGGGTTTCGATGAAGCCGTATTTGTTGACCCGCGCGAAAGTGGCGAGCGAGTTGATCAGCCCGATATTCTGACCCTCGGGTGTCTCGATCGGGCACATGCGGCCATAATGGGTGGGGTGCACGTCGCGCACCTCGAAGCCCGCGCGCTCGCGCGTCAGACCGCCCGGCCCAAGCGCCGAAAGCCGGCGCTTGTGCGTGACCTCCGAGAGCGGGTTGGTCTGGTCCATGAACTGGCTGAGCTGGCTGGAGCCGAAGAACTCGCGCACCGCAGCCGCCGCCGGCTTGGCGTTGATGAGATCCTGCGGCATCACCGTGTCGATCTCGACCGAGGACATGCGCTCCTTGATCGCGCGCTCCATGCGCAGCAGGCCCAGGCGGTACTGGTTCTCCATCAGTTCGCCGACCGAGCGCACCCGGCGGTTGCCCAGATGGTCGATATCGTCGATCTCGCCCTTGCCGTCGCGCAGTTCCACCAGCCCGCGGATACAGGCGATGATGTCCTCGCGGCGCAGCGTGCGATGGGTATCGGGCGCATCCAGATCGAGGCGCATGTTCATCTTGACGCGGCCCACGGCCGAGAGATCGTAGCGCTCCGAGTCGAAGAACATGGTGTTGAACATCGTCTCGGCGGCCTCGACGGTGGGCGGCTCGCCCGGGCGCATGACCCGGTAGATGTCCATCAGCGCGCCTTCGCGGTTCATGTTCTTGTCGGCGGCCATGGTGTTGCGGATGTAGGGGCCGACATTGACACCATCGATATCGAGCACCTCGAGGTCGGTGACACCGTTGTCGAGCAGCGTCTTGAGCGTGCCGCCCTTGACCTCGCCATCCTTGTCGAGCTCCCAGGTGAGCTCGTCGCCGGCCTCGACATAGATCTCGCCGGTTTCCTCGTTGATGATGTCCTTGGCGGCAAAACGGCCGACGATATTGTCAAAGGGGACCAGAAGCTCGGTCACTTCGCCTTCGTCGATGAGCTTCTTGACCATGCGCGGCGTGACCTTCTCACCCGCCTTGGAGATCACCTCGCCGGTGCCCGCGTCGACCAGATCGATGGCCGGGCGCGTGCCGCGCACGCGCTCGGGGAAGAACTTGGTGACCCAGCCCTTGTTCTTCTCAAGACGGAAATTCACCGTGTCGTAGTAGGCATCCATGATGCCTTCCTGATCGAGGCCCAGCGCATAGAGCAGCGTGGTGACCGGCAGCTTGCGGCGCCGGTCGATGCGCGCATAGACGAGATCCTTGGCGTCGAATTCGAAATAGAGCCAGGAGCCGCGATAGGGAATGATGCGGCAGGCAAAGAGCAGCTTGCCGGAGGAATGGGTCTTGCCCTTGTCATGGTCGAAGAAGACGCCGGGCGAGCGATGCATCTGGCTGACCACCACACGCTCGGTTCCGTTGACGACGAAGGTGCCGTTGGGGGTCATGAGCGGCATGTCGCCCATGAAGACGTCCTGCTCCTTGATATCCTTCACCGAGCGCGCGCCGGTGTCCTCGTCGACATCGAAGACGATCAGCCGCAGCGTCACCTTGAGTGGCGCGGCATAGGTCATGTCGCGGCTCTGGCACTCGTCCACGTCGTATTTCGGCTTCTCCAGCTCGTATCGCACGAATTCGAGTGTCGCCGTCTCGTTGAAATCCTTGATCGGAAAGACGGACTGGAAAACGCCCATGATGCCCTCGCCGTCGATGGGCTGATCGCCATCGCCGGAACGCAGGAAGAGTTCATAGGAGGATTTCTGGACCTCGATGAGGTTCGGCATCTCCAGGACTTCGCGGATCTTGCCGAAGAGTTTGCGGATGCGTTTCTGGCCAATATAGGTCTGCGCCATGCTCGTCGTCACCTTTCGTTCATTCGCGGGCGCTCGGGCCGTCGGGGGCCACGGCCGGGCGCCGCTTGCGAAGATTGGGGCGGGCTCCATGCCTGCAGACCGTCCCACCGGCCTGCTCCCGAGCCCTCGACCTGCCCCGGGAGAGGGCTTGCGCCGCATTTGCGGACAAGCCCTCTCCGAAAACAGGTTCGGCCGGGCCCGGAAACGCCACCGGACCCAGCCAATTCATGCCGTGCGGGCGCTCGCTCGCGCGCCCTGTCGGATCACTTGAGCTCGACCTTGGCGCCAGCCTCTTCGAGCTTCTTCTTGATCTCCTCGGCCTCTTCCTTGGGCGCGCCTTCCTTGACGGCCTTGCCGCCGGCCTCGACCAGTTCCTTGGCCTCTTTCAGGCCCAGCCCGGTGATCGCGCGCACTTCCTTGATCACGTTGATCTTCTTGTCGCCGGCCTCGACCAGGATGATGTCGAATTCGGTTTGCTCCTCAGCCGCCTCCGCGGCTTCACCGCCGGCCGGGCCGGCCATCATCACCGCGCCGCCGGCGGCGGGCTCGATGCCGTACTCGTCCTTGAGGATGGTTTTCAGTTCCTGCGCCTCGAGCAGCGTGAGGTTCACGATCTCTTCGGCAAGTTTCTTCAGATCAGCCATTTTTCCGTTTCCGTTCTTTCAGTTGTGTTCCAGCGCAAGGGCATGTGCCCCGCGAAAGTCTCACGTTGCTCAGGCGGCTTCCCGCTCCTCCAGGGTGGAGAGGATACCCGCGATGTTCGAAGCAGGCGCGCCAATGGCCCCGGCGATGTTGGAGGCAGGCGCCCCGATACAGCCGGCGATGGAGGCGATAAGCTCCTCGCGCGACGGCATCGCGGCAACGGCCTTCACACCGTCGCTGTCCAGCACCGACTCGCCCATGGCCCCGCCGAGGATCACAAGCTTCTTGTTCTCCTTGGCAAAGTCCTCCGCGACCTTCGCCGCGGCGACGGGGTCCTCGGAATAGGCGAGTACGGTCATGCCCGAAAGAAGGTCGGCGATGCTTGCGCAGGGCTTCCCTTCGAGGGCGATCTTGGCGAGCCTGTTCTTGGCGACACGCACGGCTCCGCCCGCTTCACGCATCTTCGCGCGCAGGCCCTGCATCTCGGCAACCGTGAGACCTTCGTAATGGGCAACCACCACGACGCCAGAGCTTTCGAAGATCTGGCCGAGTTCCTCGACCACTTTCTCTTTCTGGGCTCTATCCACAGTTTCACTCCGGTTCTGGGGGCCAGGGCCCCCGGCTCTGTTTGGCCCCGGCCGAGGCCGGGGCATTCGGGTCCGTTGCGGGTCCCGAGGCCAAGATCGCCCGAGGGATACACCCCCGGAAATCCGTCTCGTTCCCCGTCTCGGGCAGGAGATTAAGCCCCGGGATCATACCCGGCGCACCCGCCGTCTCGGACAGGACAGGGCAGCCATTGCAGGCAGCCCCGCCATTCATCCGGCCCGTGGGCCGGTGAATTCTCTGTTGCGGCGCGCCCGTGAACGCGCCGCAGGGGTCAGTTCCCGGTCGCCGAGGTGAGATCGACACTCACCCCCGGCCCCATCGTGGAGGACAGCGACACCTTCTTGAGATAGGTGCCCTTCGCGCCCGAAGGTTTGGCCTTCGACACCGCGTCGACGAAGGCGCGGATATTCTCGGCCAGTTTCTGGGCCTCGAAGGACGCCTTGCCGACACCGGCGTGGACCACGCCCGCCTTCTCGGCCTTGAACTGCACCTCGCCGCCCTTGGCCGACTGAACCGCCTGGGCCACATCCATGGTCACCGTGCCAACCTTGGGGTTGGGCATCAGGTTGCGCGGCCCCAGGATCTTGCCCAGCCGCCCCACCAGCGGCATCATGTCGGGCGTTGCGATGCAGCGATCAAACTCGATCTTGCCCGACTGAATCGTCTCCATCAGGTCCTCGGCGCCCACGATATCGGCGCCGGCCTCCGTGGCCTCCTCGGCCTTGGGTCCGCGCGCGAAGACGGCGACGCGGACATCCTTGCCGGTGCCGTTGGGCAGGGTAACCTTGCCGCGCACCATCTGGTCGGCATGGCGCGGATCGACACCGAGATTCATCGCGATCTCGACGGTTTCGTCGAACTTGGCATTGGCGTTCGACTTGATCAGGCTCACCGCCTCGTCGAGCGGGATCTCACGCTTGCCGGCAACGGCTTCGCGGGCGGCGCGGGTACGTTTTCCAAGCTTGGCCATGACTTACCCCTTCACCTCGATACCCATCGAACGCGCCGACCCCAGAATGGTCTGCATCGCGGATTCGATATCGGTGGCGTTGAGGTCGCGCATCTTGGCCTCGGCGATCTCACGCACCTGCTTCTTGGTCACGGTGCCCGCCGTGGCGCGGCCCGGCGTCGTGGCACCCGATTTCAGCTTGGCGGCCTTCTTCAAGTAGTACGAGGCCGGCGGCGTCTTTATCTCCAGCGAGAAGGACTTGTCCTGATAGTAGGTGATAACGGTCGGGCACGGTGCGCCCGCCTCCAGCTCCTGCGTCTTGGCGTTGAAGTCCTTGCAGAACTGCATGATGTTGATGCCGCGCTGACCCAGCGCGGGC
>PWLT01000251.1 GCA_003558415.1 Hyphomicrobiales bacterium | reverse complement strand
CGTCGCCGAGGAAGGGCAGCGGCTCCGCCGCAGGCGTCACTTCCGCCGAATCGTCACCCAGCGGCACGGCCTCGACATCGGACTCGGTGCCGGGCGCGGGAGCGGGCGTGGGCGCGGGAGCGGGTGCGATCGGGTCGGCCCCGGCGCCGGGTTCGGCCGGAGCGCCGGCCTCGGGCGCAACCTCCGGCGCGGGTGCCGGATCGGGCCCGCCGATCCCGCCGTTACAGGCGGCGAGCGCAAGCGCGATCGCGGAAAAGGTCATTACTTTCTTCATCATGTCATCCCTCCGGTTCCGGGTGGTTTGCGCCCCCCTGCTGGATGCCATGAGCCCGCCCCTGCAATACCCTCAGGCGTTTCCTCGCATCGCTGAGCAAGAATCCACCGGAAAGTGCCGTCGGAATGCGCGGGCGCGCGCCTATTCGAGCCGCGCCGCCAGCGTGATCTCCGCCTTGAGCAGGCGCGAGATCGGGCAGCCGGCCTTGGCACCTTCGGCGGCCTCCTTGAACGCCGCCTCGCTCGCGTCGGGGACGCGCGCGGCCACGTCGAGATGCACCGCAGTTACCGTCGGTTTGCCCTCGACGAAATCGAGCGTCACCTGCGCCTGCACGTCGATCCGTTCAGGCTTGAACCCGGCCTTGCCCAGATCGCCCGACAGCGCCATCGCGTAGCACCCGGCATGCGCCGCGCCGATGAGTTCCTCGGGGTTCGCCCCCTCGGCCCCCTCGAAGCGCTTGCCGAAATCGTAGGGCACCCCGTTCACGGCCCCCGATCCGGTGGAAACCGTGCCCGCACCGGATTTCAGCTCACCCTCCCAGCGGGCGGATGCGTTGCTGATCTGTGCCATGTCTGACTCTCCCGTCCTGAAACCGTTGATCACTGACATGACACCTAATCCGCGCCGGGCCGCGGAACAGCCCGCGCGTCGATCAGCGCTGTGCGAAATGCGCCTCGAGGTCAGCGATCGCCTCGTCACTCCAGCCCGGAGGGTCGGCCACCGCGCGCCAGGCACGGATGTAATGCTCCGGCGCATAGACATGGCCGAACCCCATCCGCGCGGCCATCGAGGCGGGCATGTCGGCGATAAGCTGCAGGAAGGTCACGACCGGATACCAGCGCAGCTCGGGCGAGACGTCGGGGCCGATCTCTCCGGCCAGCCAGTCGGGGCGGCGATAGAGGATCTCTGGCTCGAAGAAGGTGATCGGGTCGGAGGCGTATTGCAGATAGACGATGCGCATCGGCCCCCACTCCGCCCCGGGAACGTCTGGCCCTTCAAACTGATTGGCAAAGCGGATCACCGACCCGTCGCGGAACTGTGGCAGCCAGGCCGGAGTCCCGGGGCGACGTTCGCGCGTGGCGGTTTGCCATGTCGGTTTGGAAAACGGCGGGCCGCTCCACAGCGCGCCGTGGATCGGATCGCCGATCACGTCGAACAGATCGAAGGACAGATCGGAGTTCAGCGCCCCCAGGCTCAGCCCGTAGAGGTAGAGCCGCGGGCGGTCGTCCTGAGGCAGCGTGCGCCAATGTTCATAGACACGGTCGAACAGGACCCGCGCGGTCTCGGCGCCATAGCCCGGCTCGGTCAGCAGCGCCAGCCAGCTCGCCAGATATGAGTACTGCACGGCCACCGTCGCCACATCGCCGTCCAGCATGTATTCGATGGGCGTGATGCCGGGGGGGTTCACGCGTCCCGTGCCGGTGGGCGTGGCCACGACCAGCGCCGAGCGGTTGAAGGCGCCCACGCGCTTGAGTTCCTCGAACGCCAGATCCGCGCGCTCCTCGATCGTCTCGGCGGAATTGAGCCCGGCATAAACGCGGATCGGGTCGACCGCCGCGCGCCCGCTCAGCGCCGCAATCTCACCCGCGCGGGGGGCGTTGCCGAGAAACTGCCGCCCCTGCCGGCCGACATCGTTCCAGTCGATGAGCGAGGCTTCGCTGCCGGTGCGGCGCGGCTCGCGCGGGCGTTCGGGGCCGGTTTCGATCAGTGCGTCGAGCTGGCGGTAGGAGGAGTCGAAGGCGCGCAGCGCATAGTTGAACGCCACACCGTTGGCGAGTGTCCAGAACAGCGCAAGAGCGATGGAAAAGCCGAGCACATTCGCGAGCCGCACCGGCACGCGCCGGTGGATCAGCGCGGAAATCAGCGCGTAGGTTTTCGAGAACAGCCTCGCGAGCAGGATAAACACGCCGAAGACCGCCGTTGCGACCAGCGCCACCTGCACGCGCTGCACACCTTCGGTGGGTTCCATCTCCATCACCGCACGGATGGAGTTCTGCCAACCCGTCATCCGGTAGAGGAAATAGACCGCCACCCCGATGCAGCCCGCCGCCGCCACCGCCTGAATCGCCAGGTTGAGGCGGAAGCGCGGCACGGGAAGCCCCAGATAGACCCAGAGCCAGCGCATGAGCACCCCGATGAAATAGCCCGCCGAAAAGGCCGCCCCCGAGACGGCGCCCTGCGTTATCGGGGTGCGCGGCAACAGACTGGGGGTGAGCGAGGCGGCGAAGAACAGTGTCCCCATCAGCAGCCCCGCGGTGCAGAAGCTGCGTGCGAAGGTCTTGACGTATCTGCCTCCGGGAAGTCGCCTCATTTAACCTCCTCTGCCGTGCTGCGGGCCGCAGCGCGCGCAGCGACGACTCCGCGCGCTCAGTTTCAGTTGGTGTCGGCTTCATCGTGGCTCGGTGGGGAGTCCGACACGTTCTGCACCTCGTGCTCGGGCGCATCGCGACGTTTCCTATCCGCCTCGTCGGCGGGCGGAGAGTCCGCGGGCGGTAGCTGCGCCGGGGGCGCCGCCGTTGCGTCCGGCACTTGGCGGATATTGAGCGGCGGGGCGGTGCCGTCTTTGCCCTGTCCCATGTAGAGCGTCATGTGCGGGAAGGGGATCTCGACCCCGGCTTCGTCGAGCACCTCCTTGATCACCTCGTTATAGGCGCGCCCGATGGCCCATTGCATCCCCGGCGCGGTCTTCATGCGCCCGCGCACCACCACCGACGAATCGCTCAGGCTCGTCACGCCCTGGATCTCCAGTGGCCCGAGCAGATGATCGCCCATGTCGCCGTTCTCGAGCCGCTCGAAGGCCTCGACCATCAGCGCCTTCACCTCCGAGATGTTCTCGCGATAGGCAACGGAGACCTCGGCGAGATGGTAGGCATAGCCCTTCATGAAGTTGGACACCGAATCGACCGAGCTGAACGGGATCATGTGATAGGTGCCCGAGGCGTCGCGCAGCCCCAGCGAGCGGATGGTGATGTGCTCGATCGTGCCGGAGACGCCCCCGGCGGTGACGAAGTCGCCTTCGTTGATGACGTTCTCGAACTGGATGAAGGCGCCGGTGATGATGTCCTGCACCAGCTTCTGCGAGCCGAAACCCACCGCCAGCCCAACCACCCCGGCACCGGCCAGCAGCGGCGCGATGTTCACGCCCAGCTCCGACAGCGCGAGCATGACTGCCAGAACCACCAGCACGATCATGAAGGCGTTGCGGAACAGTGCCAGCAGCGTGCGCTCGCGTGCCGTGGGGGGGCGGCCGACCTCGGGGTTGAGGCGGTACTCGACCACCGATGAGATCCCGAGCCACAACACGAAGGCGATAAGCACGATCAGCGCCGAGGAGACCACGCGCGAGACCATGTCGCGCCCCACCTCGCTGGCCACCCAGCCGATGAAATCCACAACGTTCCAGGCTTGGCCGATGGCGACCAGAACGGCGATCACGATGATCACTCGGACCACATTGAGCATGGTCGGCACATAGGCGTTGAGGCGTTGCTCCAGCAGTGGCAGGCCCTGCCGCCAATCCGCCGGCAGATGCATCCCGCCCGCCACCGCGCGCGAGATCAGCGCCATCGCCACCACGCCCACCACAACCGCCAGCGCCGAGCGCAGCGTGGCGGTGAGCATGAATTGCAGCCCGTTGCCGGGATCAGCCATCCAGATGACGAACAGCCCGATCAGATAGGCAACGGCGAACCAGTGCCAGATCGCGCCGAGGGCGGCGAGCACCCGGCCCATCGGGTCGGAGGGGTCGCGCTCATGTCGGGCGCGCAGGGCCGCGCGTATGTCGCGGCGGTTTTGCAGCACGATCAGCACCGCAATGAGCAGCGCGGTCACGACGATCAGCACGGTCAGGCTTCGCCCGACCGCGAAGGACACCGCCGCGTTGACGATGGGCACGATCAGCAGGATGCCGTAGCCCAAGAGGCTGACGAGGCGCGAGGACCAGAAATACCAGTAGGTGGCGGTCTCGTCGCTCATCGGCGCGAAGCGCAGCCGCCCGAAACGCGGCGCAAAGATCATGCGCAGCACCACCTTGGTCATCTCGATCAGCAGGAAGGCATTCAGAAACAGGCTCTGGCGGAAGTCCATCGTGCCCGCCGTGCCGGTGGCCAGCGCGAAGGCATAGCCCCCCGCCCATGACAGCACGATGAGCAGCGCGTCGATCACGCTCGAACCCACAAGCCAGGCCAGGGCCGCCCACCAGGCGCCGCCCTGCGCGCGCTCCGACATCTTGCGGAAGATCCGCTGCGCCAGCGCCCGAAGCACGAGGAAGAACAGGAGCGTTACCGCGATCACCAGAGCGAGCGAAACCATCGCCGCCTGCAGCTCGGTCCAGTTGACCGCGCGCTCGCCGGTGAACACCCCCGCGACATCTCCCAGCGAGCCAAGGATCGTGCTGCCAAAATGTACCGTCGTCTCGGCGACGGCGCTTGTATATTCGGCGATCTGACGGGCGAGCGAGAGCTGGGGCGGGGCAGGCTCGGGCGCGATGTCCTCCGCCTCCATCGCCGCGCGTTCGAGCTGGGCGATCAGCTCCTCGCGCGCGGAGTCGTCGCGCAGGATCTCCACGAGCGTCTGCGCCGCGTCCGGGGATGGCGACGCGGCCTCTT
>PWLT01000202.1 GCA_003558415.1 Hyphomicrobiales bacterium | reverse complement strand
GAGGTCCTGCGCATCGCCAGGCTCGGGCACCTGCGCGGCCACGCCAAGCGCTGCCCAGCCGTCGAGCAGCAGCGCCTGCCTCTCGCGCTGGAACAGCGCGGGGTTGGTGTAATGCGCGTTGGGCAGGCCCTGCGCCCGGTCGACGGGACGGCGAACGATGGCGAGGGCGGCATCGCTGGGCGACATCATCGTGTTCCTCCCGCTGGCTGGATACAGCCTGCCAGAGCTTGCCGCCCCCGAACCGCCCGGTTGCGACCCATCAATGAAGCCGTTGCGACAGAGTCAGCCGCGCGCCTGTCCCGCAACGCGCGCCAGCGCCGTGCCGAGATCGCCATAGCCGGTGAAACGGCGCTCATGCGCCAGCCCCAGCCGCCGGGCGCAGTCGCGCGCCTTTTCGGCCAGCGCCGCATCCTCGGTCTGGGCCAGATGCACCAGACGCTCGTAATTGCCGAACATCATCGGGATCAGTTCGGGATGGCGATCAAAGCCCATCGGCTTCCACACGAAGGCATCGAACTGGCGCACGAGGAAATCGGTCAGGTAAAAGGCGCGCATCTCGTCCTCGGCGCGCTCCGCGAAGGCCTCGAGCCCGTCGAAGAAGGCATAGCAATGCGGCCCTTCGATCATCTCCACGCCCAGCTCGGCGCATTTGGCCTGCAGCAGCCCGCCGGTGCCGCAATCGGCATAGACGACGAAAATGTCGTCATAGGCATCGAGGTTGCGCCGCACCTGCGCTTCCACGGCTGCCGGGATGCGCTGGGGGTAGAGGTGCAGATCGGCGGACAGGCAGTGCAGCTCCATGTGATCCCAGCCATTCGCATCGCGCAGCGCGAGGATCTCGCGCGCCAGCGCCCCGCAGGCGATGAGCAGGATCCGCCCGTCGCGGTGCCCCGCAGTGCCTGCCCGCGTAGGCGTCGCTGCGGCGGCGGGGCTCACCGCCGCCCCCCGTGAGAGAGCGCCCAGACCACGAGCACCGCGACCAGCAGCACGGGGATGATGAAGGCCAGCTCCGGCCCGTCGAACTGCCCGGTGACCGAGATCGTCGTGCCAATGGCCACGGTGATCGCCCCGGCGGCAACCACACCGACAATCATCAGAAGGATGTAGCGATCACGCGGTTTCATCGATTTCCCCTAGCTCGACCATCACATGGCGCGCGAGTGGCGCCCGATTGCGGGCCTCTCGCATATAGGTCGCCATGCGTCGAGGGCGGGTCAAGGGCGCAGAGCGTTTAGCGCGCCATGTCCGGACGCGGAAACCGCGGCCGCCAGGGGTACTCCGCGCCTCACCCGCCCGCGGCGGCGAGCAGGTTGTGCTTGCGCTGGATGTAGTCCTTGGCCGTTTCCACCGCCACGGCGGCATCGCGGCAATAGGCGTCGGCACCGATGGCGCGGCCGAATTCCTCGTTGAGAGGCGCGCCGCCCACAAGGACGATGTAATCGTCGCGCAGCCCCTTCTCGACCATCGTGTCGATAACGACCTTCATATAGGGCATGGTCGTGGTCAGCAGCGCCGACATGCCCAGGATGTCGGGCTTTTCACGCTCCAGTGCCTCGAGATAGTTCTCGACGGGGTTGTTGATGCCCAGATCGACGACCTCGAAGCCGGCCCCTTCCATCATCATCGACACCAGGTTCTTGCCGATATCGTGAATGTCGCCCTTGACCGTTCCGATGACCATCTTGCCCTGCTTGGGCGCGCCGGTCTCGGCCAGGAGCGGCTTGAGGATCGCCATGCCGCCCTTCATGGCATTGGCGGCCAGAAGCACCTCGGGCACGAACAGGATGCCGTCGCGGAAATCCTTGCCCACGATGGTCATGCCGGCGACCAGCGCCTCGGTGAGCACGCGGTAGGGCTCCCAGCCGCGTTCGAGAAGGATCTGCACCGCCTCCTCGATCTCGTCCTTGAGCCCGTCATAGAGATCGTCGTGCATCTGCAGGACGAGTTCCTCGTCCGAGAGTTCCGAGAGGATGATATCGTCGTCTTCCTCGGCCATGCCTGCTTCCCCTGAGGCTGCGGGCGCGCCGGCGGCACGCCTGATGGGCCAGCAATGGCGCAGACGGGCATGGAGGGATTGGTGGATTGCGACACAGGCTGTTTCCGAACCGACCTCGCAAGGCAGAGGTGATCGGCCGTGACCGCGCCCGCAGCGTTGCCGCACCGCCCACGAAGGCGCGGCGCGGCTTCGGCGTCACTCGGCTCGGGTGGCCTCGACCAGGGTGCGCATGTCCTCGAGCGGTAGGTACCCCCGCAGGATCCGCTCGCCCAGCACAAAGGTGGGCGTGCCGCTGACGCCGAGCTGCTGCGCGAGCGCGCGGTTGTCGTCGATCACCGCATCGACCTCGGCGCTGTCCATGCGCGCGCGCAGTGCGGCCATGTCGAGCCCCATCTCTTCGGCCAGCCGTTCGATCGCGGCCTCGTTGAGCCCGCCGCGCAGCGTCATCAGCCGGTCGAGCACCTCCTCATAGGTGTCGTCGTCTTCGGTCTGAAGCACTGCGATGGCAAAGCGCGAGGCGATATCCGATTGCGGCCCGAGGATCGGGAATTCCTTGGCGATGAAGCGGATATTGCCGTCGCTCTCCAGCAACTCCATGACTTCGGGATGGGCGCGTTTGCAGAAGGAACAGGCATAGTCGATGAACTCCACCAACGTCACGTCGCCCTCGGGGTTGCCGCCCACCCAGGAATGCCCGTCCTCGAAGATCGCCTCGGCATTGGTCTGGATCAGCGTGGCGTCGTCGGTGGCCTGCTCCTCCGACTGGCGCTGCTCCAGCACGCCGATGGCCTCGACCAGCACCTCGGGATTGTCGAGCAGGTAGGCGCGGATCTCGTCACGGAACGCCTGGCGCTCGTCGGGGCTCATCGCCTCGATGTCGAAGGCCGAAGCCGGCCCGGCAAGCAGAACCGCCAGACAAAGGGTGAGGCTGTGGAGAATCTTTCGCATCTTGCTCCTCGTGGAATGGGTGCGCGGCCATGAATGCCGCGTGCACCATCGCAGACGCGGGCACGATGACAAGCCCGCGCGGGGTGACGCTCACGGGCGCGCGAGGCCCGCACCCCGCGGGCGCTCGGGCATTTCCCGAAACGCTGCGATGCGCTAGGATGCGCGCAAAGGACAAAGAACCTTGTTATCGAGGCAAGCAGTGCGCAATCCAGCAAACCGGCGGGCGGGCCGCCCGCGCCAGCCGCTCATCGCCCTTGCCCTTGCAGCCACGCTCTGGGCGGGCGGCTCGGAGGCTCAGGACCTCACGGCGCTGGCGCATGTCGTGCCCGAGGCGACCGAGTTGCGCGAGCTGGGCGAGGGGCTCGCGCTCGATCTCGCGCTCAGCCAGCCGGTGCCCTGGCGCGTGCGCACGCGCGACGATCCGCCGCGGCTGGTCCTCGACTTCCGGGAGGCGGATTTCTCCCGCCTGCCCTCCGACGCGCTCTCCACCACCTCGCGTATCCTCGATCTGCGCCATGGCAGCCTGCGGGAGGGCTGGTCGCGCATGGTGCTGCGACTCGATGGCCCCTATGAGATCGCCGCGGCATCCATGGACACCTCGGACGCGGCGGGCAAGGCGATGATCACCCTGCGGCTGGAGCCGACCGACGCAAAGAGCTTCGCGCAGGCCGGCGCGCAAGGCGACGATTCGCTGTGGGATATGCCGGCCCCCGAGGCACAGGTGCCCCGGACGGTCGGCGAGGGGCCGCTCACGGTCGTCCTCGACCCCGGCCATGGCGGCATCGACCCCGGCGCCGAGCGCGACGGGATCACCGAAGCCGAGCTGATGCTGACCTTTGCGCGCGAGCTGCGCGAAGAGCTGTTGCGCGCCGGTGATTTCGAGGTGGTTCTGACACGCGAGGATGACGTGTTCGTCTCGCTGGAGGGGCGGGTGCGGATCGCACGCGCGGCGAATGCGGATGTGTTCCTGTCCTTGCACGCCGACGCGCTGCCGGGAGGCGGGGCCTCGGGCGCGACGATCTACACGCTGGCCGAGGAAGCGACCGACGCGGCCTCTGCCGCGCTGGCAGAACGCCATGACCGCGCCGATCTGCTGGCGGGCGTGGATCTGAGCCGCCAGGACGATCTGGTCGCGGGGGTGCTGATGTCGATCGCCCGCAACGAGACCGCGCCGCGCACCGACGCGCTGGCCGATGCGCTGGTCGAGGGGATCACCGACAGTGTCGGGCGCATGCACCGCCGCCCGCGCCAGGCGGCGGGGTTCTCGGTTCTCAAGGCCCCGGACATTCCGGCGGTTCTGGTCGAGCTGGGATTCATGTCGAGCGAAACCGATCTGGCCAATCTGCGCGATCCCGGCTGGCGGGCCGAATTCGCGCAAGGCGTGGTGAGCGCATTGCAGAGCTGGGCGCTGGAGGATGCAGCCGAGGCGCCGCTTCGTCGCCGTTAGGTGTCTACCCCACCTGAAAGAGCATTCCCATTTTGATCTAGTGAGAGTTGCGTTTGATCGGACTCGTCCAGTGCCTGACAGAGGGTATGCGGCCGCCCGAGGTGGGCGCGAATGCGCCCGCCTGGGGGGCGGGCGGGCGCATGCCCGGGCCGCGAGCGGCCCGGGCGGGATGAAACCAATCAAACGCGACACGCCCTAGGCGGCGTCTTCTGTCAGCCTTCGGCATGCGGCAATTGCAGAAGATCAGTTTCCCCGGCATCACAAAATCAAAGGCTCAGCCGCGCGGCCGGAGCAATCAGGCGCACCCTCGCTGCTCGAACCGCTTAGGGTCTTGCTCCTGTCACGAAAAGGTGATCCCCTCCCCGAGGGTCAGCGCGTTTCAGATGCCTGCCGCAGAGAATTTCGCCACCAGAGCTTGCCGCACCGCGTCGGGCACGAACTTGCTGACATCGCCGCCGAGCCGCGCGATTTCCTTGACCAGTTTCGAGGCG
>PWLT01000259.1 GCA_003558415.1 Hyphomicrobiales bacterium | reverse complement strand
TCGGCGCCCAGCGCGCGGGTATTGGCGATCTTGAGGCGCGGCGCGTCGGTGGGCATGATGATCACTGCCGGCACCCCGTGTTGCTGCGCGGCATAGGCCACCCCTTGCGCGTGGTTGCCCGAGGAATAGGCCAGCACGCCGCGCGCGCGCAGATCCGGGGGCAGGGCGGAGACGGCCGACCAGCCACCGCGGAACTTGAACGATCCCGTGTGTTGCAGACACGCCGCCTTGACCAGCACGCGCCGCCCGGCGATCTCGTCGAGAAAGGGCGAGGACAGCAGCGGCGTGCGCCGCGCATGTCCCTTGAGCCGTTCCGCGGCCGCCTCGATCAGTGCCAGCGAGGTCATAGGCAGCGCCCCAGGAACTGATGGATCGCCCGCAGGCTCTCGGGCTCGTCGAGAAACGGCACATGGCCGCGGTCGGGAATTTCTTCGAAGATCATGTCGGGGCGGCGGCGCTGCATCTCTTCGGCGGTGCCCGCCGAGAGGATGTCGGAGTTCTCCCCCCGGATCAGCGCCAGCGGCAGCCCCTCGCAGGCATCGAACATCGGCCATCGATCGGGCGGTTCGTCCTCGAGCGCGGCGAGAAACGCCTGCCGCAGAGTCGGGTCGTAATTGATCGTCAGCCCCTGTTCGGTGGCGATGAAATGGCGCTGCGCCTCCTCCAGCCAGCGCCCTTCGGGGACGTTATCGAATCCCTCCATCGCGTGCTCCAGCGCCACCGCCGCGGCGGCGTGGCTGCGCGCTGCGGGGTTGCGCCCCAGATAGGTGTGAATGCGCGCCAGCCCCGCTGGCATGAGCACGGGGCCGACATCGTTGAGGCACAGCCCGCGCAACCGGTCCTTCGCCATCCAGGCCAGATACATCCCAACAAGCCCGCCGCGCGAGGTGCCCAGCACGGCCGCATCGTCGAGCCCGAGATGATCGAGCAGTGCCAGCACATCGGCGGCTTCCTGCGGCTCGGTATAGGTGTCGGCCCCGGTCCAGTCGGAGCGCCCGCGCCCGCGATAGTCGAGCCGGATCAGCCGAAGTGGCGGCAGATGCGGAGCGAGATAGTCGAAATCGCTGCCATTGCGCGTCAGTCCTGCAAGGCAGAGCAGCGCCCGGCCATGGCCTTCGTCCCGGTAATGCAGGCGCGCGCCATCGGTGGCGGTGAAATACGCCATCACAGCCGCTCCGCGAGATCGGGAACACCGGTGAGGTCGGCCATGACATGCGCCGGGCGTTCGGGCAGCCTGTCGATCGGCACCCCCAACCGGTTGATCCAGACGGTGGGAAAGCCGAAGGCCTGCCCGCAGGCTGCATCCCAGCCATTGGCCGACACGAAGAGCGTATGCGCCGGCGTGCTCCCCAGATGTTGTTCGACAAGCCCGTAGACCTGCGGCGAGGGCTTGAACACCCCGACCTCCTCGACCGAGAGCACGACATCGAGCATGCCGGCGATTCCCGCCGAGTCGACCGCGGCCTGAAGCATGTCGGGGCTGCCGTTGGACAGGATCGCGGTGCTGCGTCCCTGCTCCTTGATGGCGGCGAGCATCGCCGGAACCTCCGCATAGGCGGGCAATTCCCAGTAGAGCGCGAGCAACCGCTCGCGCAGCTCGCGATCGTCAAGCCCCCCGGCCTCCATTGCCCAGTCGAGCCCGTCCTGGGTCACGCTCCAGAAATCCACATGCTCGCCGGTCACCGCGCGCAGCCAGGTATATTGAAGCTGCTTGTCGCGCCAGTCCGCGGCGAGCCGCGGCCAGATATCGGCGAGCACCTCGAAACCCGGCTCGGCACTCGCCGCGCGCGCCGCAGCCGCGACGTCGAAGAGGGTTCCGTAGGCGTCGAAGACGCAGGTGGAGACGGGCATGGGAACGCTCCTTTCGGGCTGCACTGTGGCACAGGGCGGAGGATGCGCATATGGCCTCGGATGGCAAGCCCGAACCCGCCCTGACGCATGGCGCGCAACTCTGGTTCATGGCAGGGGGTGCGCCGGCGGCAAAGGCTGCGGGGTTTACATCGCGGGCTGGTGCGATAGGCTGCCCCCCCTAAGCCGGGAGAAACCCGTGCCGGAAAGCGCGGCCTCCCCAAATTCATCCGTGATACGAGAGTGACACATGACCGAGGTCAAGACGGGTGATACCGTCCGCATACACTACACCGGCCGGCTCGAGGATGGCACCGTCTTCGACAGCTCCCGCGAGCGCGAGCCGCTCGAATTCACCGTCGGCTCGGGTCAGATCATCCCCGGGCTGGAGAACGCCCTTCCGGGAATGAGCGTGGGCGAGGAGAAGACCGTCCAGGTTCCGTGCAACGAAGCCTATGGCGAGCACGACCCGAACGGGCGTCAGGAAGTCCCGCGCGAGCAGATTCCCGCCGAGATCCCGCTTGATCCGGGCACTGCGCTGCAGATGCAGATGCCCGACGGGCGCGCGGTGCCGGTCACCGTGGCGGAGGTCGGCGAGCAGAAGGTCGTGCTCGATGCCAATCATCCGCTCGCGGGTCAGGATCTGACCTTCGACGTGGAGATGGTCGAGATCGTCTGAGCGCGTCGCGCCGCGACAGGCCACGCTGACGTCATTCCGGGCCGTACCTCGTGTATGGCCCGGATTCTTGCGAGCCGGTATTTCAAGATCAAAATTTCAGGCTTGAAGCATACCCCCACCGGTGTCAGACTGTCTTGGCGGCTGCGAATGCGGGGGAGGTCCGATGCGGGTTCTGTGTCTTGGTGGCGGGCCGGCCGGGCTTTACTTCGCGATCTCGATGAAGCTGCGCGACCCGGCCCACGAGGTCACCGTACTGGAGCGCAACCGCGCCAATGACACCTTCGGCTGGGGCGTTGTGCTCTCGGATGACGCGCTCAGCCGGATGGAGGGCAACGACCCCAAGAGCACCCAGGCCATTCGTGACAATTTCGTCTATTGGGATGACATCGCCGTGGTGCGCGCGGGCGAGCGCGTGGTTTCGGGCGGGCATGGCTTTGCCGGGATCGGGCGCAAGGCAATGCTGGTCGTGCTGCAGGAGCGCGCGCGCGAGCTGGGCGTGGAGCTGCGCTTCGAGACCGAGTTCGCCTCGGCCGAGGACTATCGCCGCGATTATGATCTGCTGGTGGCCGCCGACGGCATCAACTCGCGCGTGCGGCAGGAATATGTTGAGGTTTTCCGCCCTGATATCGATGTGCGCAAGTGCAAGTTCGTCTGGCTGGGCACCCATGCGAAATTCGATGATGCCTTCACCTTCATCTTCGAGCGCACCGAACATGGCTGGGTCTGGGCGCATGTCTACCAGTTCGACGATGACACCGCGACCTTCATCGTCGAATGCCTGCCCGAGACATGGGAGCGCTGGGGCTTTGCCGATATGTCGAAGGAGGAGACCGTCGAGACCTGCCGGCGCATCTTTGCCGATCATCTCGACGGCCACGCACTGATGTCGAACGCCGCGCATCTGCGTGGCTCGGCGGTCTGGATGCAGTTTCCCCGCGTGATCTGCGAGCGCTGGTATCACGAGAATGTCGTGCTGATGGGTGATGCGGCGGCGACGGGGCATTTCTCCATCGGCTCGGGTTCGCGGCTGGCCTTCGATTCCGCCATCGCGCTGGCGGAGTACCTGCATAGCGAACCGGACATGCAGGGCGCCTTCGCGCGCTATCAGGAGGAACGCCGCCTCGAGGTTCTGCGCCTGCAATCGGCGGCGCGCAACTCGCTGGAATGGTTCGAGGAGGTGGAGCGCTACCTCGATCTCGATATCGTGCAGTTCAACTATTCGCTGCTCACGCGCAGCCAGCGCATCAGCCACGAGAACCTGCGCCTGCGCGACCCGGAATGGCTGGAAAGCGCCGAGCGCTGGTTCCAGACCCGCGCCGGAATGCCCGGGGATGCGCCGGTACGCGCGCCCATGTTCGCTCCCTATCGTCTGCGCGAGATGGAGCTGGAAAACCGCGTCGTCGTCTCGCCCATGGCGCAGTACAAGGCGGTCGATGGCTGCCCCACCGACTGGCATCTGGTGCATTTGGGCGAGCGCGCCAAGGGCGGGGCGGGGCTCGTCTATACCGAGATGACCTGCGTGAGCCCCGAGGGGCGTATCACGCCGGGCTGTCCGGGGCTCTATGCGCCCGAGCACGAAGCCGCCTGGCGGCGCATCGTCGATTTCGTCCATACAGAGAGCCGCGCGAAGATCGCCATGCAGATCGGACATTCCGGGCGCAAGGGCTCCACGCAGTTGGGTTGGCAGGAGATGGACGCGCCGCTCGCAAAGGGCAACTGGGAGCTCATCTCGGCCAGCCCCATCCCGTGGTCGGGGCACAATCAGGTGCCGCGCGAGATGACGCGGGCCGATATGGACGCGGTGCGCGAGCAGTTCGTCGCCGCCACCGAAATGGCCGGGCGCGCGGGGTTCGACATGATCGAGCTTCACGCCGCGCATGGCTATCTGATCTCCTCCTTCATCAGCCCGACATCCAACATCCGCAGGGATGAATACGGGGGCAGCCTAGAGAACCGGCTGCGCTACCCGCTGGAGGTGTTTGCCGCCATGCGTGCGGCCTGGCCCGCGCACAAGCCCTTTTCGGTGCGCATCTCCGCCCATGACTGGGTTGGCGATGACGGTGTGACGCCCGAAGAGGCGGTGGAGATCGCGCGCGCCTTCCATGACGCGGGCGCCGATATCATCGACGTCTCGGCCGGGCAGACCAGCGTGGACGCGACCCCGGTTTATGGCCGCATGTTCCAGACCCCGTTTTCGGATCGCATCCGCAACGAGGCCGGCATCGCAACCATGGCGGTGGGCAATATCTTCGAGGCCGATCACGTCAACTCGATCCTCATGGCGGGGCGCGCCGATCTCGTCTGCCTCGCGCGTCCGCATCTGGCCGATCCGTACTGGACCCTGCATGCAGGCGTAGAGCTGGGCGACCGGCACACGCACTGGCCCGATCCCTATCTTCCGGGCCGCGATC
>PWLT01000007.1 GCA_003558415.1 Hyphomicrobiales bacterium | reverse complement strand
GGGATGCCCTCGGCGATATCGAAGAGGATGATGTCGCCGAGTTCCTTGATCGCGGCGAGATGGGCGAGCGTGCCGCCGATCTGCCCCGCGCCGATCAGCGCGATCCTGGGTCTGGCCATGAAGTTTTCTCCGGTCAGTTGTTTGACGCGGCGAGGCCTAGTGCCTTGCGGCCAAGCGCGCAAGAGTGTGGCGCTGCAGGTGGGCCTGTCAGCCGCGCGCTGATCAGGGTAAGGGGGCGGAAATGCGCGACATTCGAGGCGGTGCGACGTGACCCTGGATCTCATGTTTCTGGCGCTTGCCATCCCCGCGGTGATCTTCGCGGGCATCTCCAAGGGCGGTTTCGGCGCTGGTGCGGCCTTCGCCGCAACCCCGATTCTCGCACTGGTGGTCGAGCCGGCGGTGGCGCTGGGGCTGATGCTGCCGCTGCTGATGCTGATGGATGTGGCCGCCATGCGGGTCTATTGGCGGCGCTGGGACTGGCGCTGCGCGAAGGTGCTGGTTCTGGCCTGCCTGCCGGGCGTGGCGTTGGGCGCGGCGCTCTACCGGCTGGCCGACCCGGATCTGTTCCGCCTTCTGATCGGGCTGATGGCCGTGGGCTTCGTGGCCTTCCAGATGCTGCGCCGCTCGGGGATCCTGCGCCTGCCGCCGACCACCTTCTCGCCCGTGAAGGGCAGTCTGGCCGGGTTCGCGGCGGGGTTTACCAGTTTCGTCAGCCATGCCGGCGGGCCGCCGGTGGCGATGTTCCTGCTGCCGCTGGGGCTGAGCAAGACCGCATTCCAGGCCACCACGGTCGTCTTCTTCTGGGTGCTCAATGCCGTGAAGGTCGTCCCCTACGCCTTTCTTGGATTTTTCACGCTCGAGACGCTGATCGGGAATGTCGTGCTTGCCCCATTCGCGTTCCTCGGCGTCTGGCTGGGGGTGCGCGCGCATCTTCTGGTGCCCGAGCGACTGTTCTTTGCGATCACCTATGTGCTGCTGACCGTCACCGGCGGGCGGCTCATCTGGGTGGCACTGACCTGAAGGCCATGCCGCGGCGCGGCACCTTGCGGTCGGTGCGGTATATGTGCTGGTCTGTCGCCCAATCGTTTCAGGGAGAGAATCATGGACGCGCGCCCGTTTCGCTCGGTGCTCTACATTCCCGGTTCCAAGGCGCGCGCGCTGGAGAAGGCGCGCACACTCGCCACGGATGCGATCATCTTCGATCTCGAAGATGCCGTCGCGGCCGAGGAAAAGGCCAATGCCAGGCGCCTGCTGGCCGAAACTCTAGCGGCCACCGATTACGGCCCGCGCGCGAAACTGGTGCGCATCAACGGGCTGGATACCCAATGGGGGCGCGCGGATCTCGACACGCTCGCCGCCGCCCGGCCCGAGGCGGTGCTGCTGCCCAAGGCGAATTCGGCGGCCGATGTCGCGGCGCTCGCGGGGTTGCTCGATGCGCGGGCGGAAACGGCCGAGACCCGCATCTGGACGATGATGGAGACGCCGCAAGGCGTGCTCAACGCCGCCGAGATCGCCGCCGCGCCGCGCATGGCCGGGTTCGTGATGGGCACCAATGATCTGGCCAAGGACATGGGGTGCCGGTTTCGCGCCGACCGCCTGCCTCTGATCACCGCCCTGCAGACCTGCCTCATGGCAGCGCGCGCGCATGGGCTCGTCGCCGTTGATGGCGTCTACAACGCATTCAAGGATACGGACGGGCTGCGCACTGAGTGCGAGCAGGGCCGCGATCTGGGCTTCGACGGCAAGTCCCTGATCCACCCCGCGCAGCTCGATGTGGCAAACGACGTCTTTGCCCCCGCGCCCGATGAGCTTGACCTTGCACGGCGCCAGATCGCCGCCTGGGAGGAGGCGCAGTCGCGCGGCGAGGGCGTGGCCGTGGTCGATGGGCGGATCGTCGAGAACCTGCATATCGAAACCGCCCGGCGCGCCCTCGCACGCGCCGAGGCGATCGCGCGGCTGGAGGGAGAAAGCTGAGATGGGATTGCTCTTGCTGATACTCGGGGTGGCGCTGTGGTGGGGCGCGCATCTGTTCAAGCGCGTCGCGCCGCAGGCGCGCGCGGATCTGCAGGCCCGGATGGGCGAGGGAAGCAAGGGCCTCATCGCGGGGCTGCTGGTGCTCGCCATCGTGCTGATGACCATCGGCTATCAGCGCGCCGAACCCGTCTGGCTGTGGTTTCCCCAACCCTGGATGTTCCACCTCAACAACCTGTTGGTGCTGATCGGCTTCTATGTCTTCGGCATCGGCATGGCGCGGGGCGCACTGTCGCAGAAGCTGCGCCACCCGATGCTTCTGGGCACGCTGATCTGGGCACTCGCACATCTGCTGCCCAAGGGGCACTTGCCGGGGCTTGTGCTGTTCGGTGGGCTGGGGCTGTGGGCCGTGGTGGCGATGGTGATGATCAACACGCGCGAGCCGGAATGGCAGCCCAAGCCCCCCAAGGGCGGGCTGCGCCGCGATCTGGTCGCCGTGCCGATCGTCTTGGTCACTTATGCCATCGTCGGACTGATCCACCGCTGGCTTGGCGTCAACCCTTTCGGAGCAATGTGATGCGCGCCTACAGACTGCTCACGGGCGAGGATTCCTCCGAGTTCTGCCACAAGGTGACGAAGGCGCTGGCCGATGGCTGGGAGCTTTACGGCTCGCCCGCCTACGGTTTCGACGCGGCCAACGGCATCATGCGCTGCGCGCAGGCTGTGGTGAAGGATGTGGAGGGCGATTACGACCCCGATAAACGGCTGGGAGAGCTGTAATGACGAAGACCGGTGCGGGGCGCTTTTTCGAGGATTACCGGCTGGGCGAGGTTATCCGCCATGCCGTGCCGCGCAGCCTGGGGCAGGGGGAGCGCGCGCTCTACCATGCGCTCTATCCCGCGCGCGGGGCGCTGCATTCCTCGGACGAATTCGCGCGTGCCTGCGGGCTGCCGCAAAGCCCGCTCGACGATCTGATCGCCTTTCACACCGTGTTCGGCAAGACGGTGCCCGACATCTCGCTCAATGCCGTGGCCAATCTGGGCTATGCCGAAGGTCGCTTCCTGCGCCCTGTCTGGCCCGGCGACACGCTGCGCAGCGAATCCGAGGTGATCGGGCTCAAGCAGAACTCCAACGGTCGCACCGGCGTGGTCTGGGTGCGCACCCGCGGGCTGAACCAGCACGGCGAGGCGGTGCTGGACTATGTGCGCTGGGTGATGCTGCGCAAGCGTGACCTGGACGCGCCCGCGCCCGATACGATGGTGCCCGAACTGGCGCAGGCAGTGCCGGCCGACCGGCTGGTGGTTCCGGAAGGGCTGGATTTTTCGGGCTATGATTTCGCGCTCGCGGGGGAGCCGCATCGCTGGGGCGATTACACCGTGGGCGAGCAGATCGACCATATCGACGGTGTCACCGTCGAGGAGGCCGAGCACATGCTCGCCACACGGCTGTGGCAGAATACCGCCAAGGTCCATTTCGACGCCACCCAGCGCGACGATGGCCGGCGGCTGATCTATGGCGGGCATGTCATCAGCCTGGCCCGTGCGCTGAGCTTCAACGGGCTGGCCAATGCGCAGCTCATCGCCGTGATCAATGCGGGCACGCATGCCAACCCCTGCTACGCGGGTGATACGGTGCGCGCCTGGTCCGAGGTGCTGGACAAGGCGGAGACGCCCGCCCCTGGGGTCGGGGCGCTGCGGCTGCGTCTGGTCGCCGTAAGCGGCGACGCGGCGCCCTTCGCGCGGCTGGGCGCGGACGGCAAGCACGCGCCGGGGGTGCTGCTCGATCTGGATTACTGGGCGCTGGTGCCGCTTTGAGGCGCAGCCGAGGATCGGACGCGCGGTTTCCGGGGATGTGCCATGGGATTTGTGATCACATTTGTCGAAATCCGCGCGGCGGTGGAAAAATTGCGCGCGAATTTCGGGTGCGCCCCGTGACACCGACGCAGAATCCGCTATTCATTAGGCGGTGAACGATCCGGCCCCGGTGGCCGGGTACAAAGCACAAGGAGCCGATCATGGCCGACGTGAACAGGGGACAACGCCCGCTTTCGCCGCATGTGTCGATCTACCGCTGGCCGCTCAACGCGATCCTGTCGATCGCGCACCGGATCACCGGTGTGGGCATGGCGATCTCGGCGATCCTGGTCGTGTGGTGGTTTCTAGCCGCAGCGGTGTCGCCCGAGGCTTTTGCCACCGCGAACGGGGTTCTGACCTCGTGGCTGGGATATCTTGTCCTGATCGTCAGCGCAGCGGCGCTGTGGTTTCACTTCTGCAACGGGATACGTCATCTGGTGTGGGACACCGGAAGCTGGCTGGGCAATCGCCGGGTGCAGCAGACCGGCGTGGCCGCGCTCATCGTGGCAGCGGTCCTGACGATCCTGACCATCATCATCGCGTAAGGAGGACATGATGGGCTATCGCACCGACAGGTCGCGCGCCGAAGGGCTGGGCGCTGCAAATGACGGGGTTCATCACTGGTGGGAGCAGCGCATCAGCGCGGTGGCGCTGCTGTTTCTCACGCCGCCCTTCGTGACCGCCTTTGCCGTGAACTTGGGCGAGGGGCACGAGAGCGTGCTGGCCTCCTACGCCCACCCGTTCAACGCCATCGTGGCGATCGGCTTCTTCATCGCCGTGTTCCTGCATCTCTATCAGGGGCTTCAGGTGGTGATCGAGGATTACGTCGACAACAAGCGATGGGAGGCCGTGCTGATCGTCGCGGCACGACTGCTCTGCGCGCTTTTCGCGCTGATCGGGATCTTCGCGGTTGTGACGATCGCGCTGGGCGGCTGAGGCAGGAGCAAGCAGAACATGGCGGCATATGAGATCGAGTATCACGATTACGACGTGGTCGTTGTGGGCGCCGGCGGGTCCGGCCTGCGCGCGACCCTGGGCATGGCCGAACAGGGGCTGCGCACCGCCTGCGTGACCAAGGTGTTCCCCACGCGAAGCCACACGGTTGCCGCCCAGGGCGGCATCGCGGCATCGCTGTCGAACATGGGCCCCGACCACTGG
>PWLT01000175.1 GCA_003558415.1 Hyphomicrobiales bacterium | reverse complement strand
TGACGCGCTCGGTGCGCGACGCGGCGATCATGCTGGGTGCGATGGCCGGGCACGATCCGTGGGATTCGACCTCCGCCGATCTGCCGGTGCCCGATTTCGAGGCCGCGCTGAGCGGCGACATTCGCGGCAAGCGTATCGGCATCCCGCGCGAATATCGCATGGAGGGGATGCCCGGCGAGATCGAGGATCTGTGGACGAAGGGCGCCGAGATGCTGCGCGATGCGGGTGCCGAGATCGTCGATATCTCGCTGCCGCACACGAAATACGCGCTGCCGGCCTATTACGTCATCGCCCCGGCCGAGGCCTCGTCGAACCTCGCGCGTTATGACGGGGTGCGCTACGGCCATCGCGCAACGCTCGCCGCCGGCGACGGCATCACCGAGATGTATGAGAAGACCCGGGCCGAGGGCTTCGGCGCCGAGGTCCAGCGCCGCGTGATGATCGGCACATATGTGCTCAGCGCGGGGTTCTACGACGCCTATTACAACCGCGCGCGCAAGGTGCGCACCTTGATCAAGCGCGATTTCGAGCAGGCGTTCGAGGCAGGTATCGACGCAATCCTCACCCCCACGACGCCGTCGGCGGCCTTTGCCCTGGGTGAGATGGCCGATGCCGACCCGGTGCAGATGTATCTCAATGATGTGTTCACGGTGACGGTGAATCTCGCCGGGCTTCCGGGTATATCGGTGCCGGCGGGGCTTGATCGGCAGGGTCTTCCGTTGGGGCTGCAGCTCATCGGGCAGCCCTGGCAGGAGGCGGAGCTGCTCAACGCCGCAGAGGTTCTGGAGCGCGCGGCGGGGTTTGTGTCAGCGCCGCGCAAGTGGTGGTAGGCTGCGCCGGCAAGGGCAGCGCGATGAAGGCAGGCGACAGGATGCGATCCATGCGGATGATTTTGGGCATTCTTGGTGCGGCGGTGCTGGCCGCCTGCGCGCCGTCGGTCCCCGATTCGGGGCCGGGCGTGGGGTTTCAGGACTACGACGAATACCAGCGCGAGCGCGCCGCGCAGCGGCAGGGGCAGGGCGCTGCCCGGCCGGACGGCAGCGACCAGGCGGCAGCGGCGCAACGGCAACCGGGCGCGCCGCTCTCGGCGATCGCGCAGCTTGACGATCCGCCGCCGGCTGGATCCGGTGCGGCCCTTGGTAGCGACGATGAACCCACGGCCGAAGCCCTGGCTCGCGCCGCGCGCGACGCCATCGGCGCCGGGGATCAGCGGGCGCAGGACGAGGCCGATCTGCCCCTGTGGATGTCGCAAGACAGCCGTGATGATGTCTGGGCCACGGACACGGCATCGGCGCCAAGCGGTGCGGTGTCGGACCAGAGCTTCGAGGCGGATGCGCCGCGCGATCCACAGAGCGAAACCGTCGCCGAACGTCAGGCCCGCCTGAGTGCCGAGTACCAGATGGTCGACCCCGGTGATCTGCCCCAGCACAGCGGTGACGGGACGCCCAATATCGTCGCCTATGCCTTGCAGACCTCCCATCGCGTGGGGGAGCAACGCTACCGCCGCTCGCCGATCCAGTTTCGCAATCACGAAACCGCCTGCGCGGAATTCGCCAGCCAGGATCTCGCACAGGAGGAGTTCCTGCGCCGCGGCGGGCCCGAGCGCGATCCGCTCAACCTGGACCCGGATGGCGACGGATTCGCCTGCTGGTGGGACCCCGAGCCTTACCGCGCCGCAGCCCGCGCGGCCGCGCAGGATTGACGACCCCCGCGCGCAAGTCGCCCTCGCCGAATTTCGGCGCCCGCCGTGGCGGTGCGCGCCCCGACATGGTGGTGATCCATTACACGGGGATGGAAAGCTGCGCCGCGGCGCTGGAGCGGCTGTGTGACCCGCGCGCGGAGGTGTCGGCGCATTACCTGATCGACGAATCCGGGGGGCTCTACGCGCTTGTGCCCGAGGAGATGCGCGCCTGGCATGCCGGTGCGGGCGGCTGGGGTGCGGTGGGCGACGTGAATTCGCGCTCGATCGGGATCGAGCTGGCCAATTCCGGGCGCGCGCCCTTCGCGGAGCGGCAGATGCGCGCGCTGGAGGGGGTACTGGCCGATGTGACCGCCCGCTGGAGCATCCCGCCCGAGCGGGTGATCGGGCATGCCGACATGGCGCCCGCGCGCAAGGATGATCCGGGGCCGTATTTCGACTGGCGCCGCCTGGCGCGCGCGGGGCTTTCGGTCTGGCCCGAGGGGGCCGAGCCCGGCGATGGTGGCATGGCGGAGTTTCTCGGTCATATGCGGCGCTTCGGTTACCCTCCGGCGCCGGGCGCGCGTCTGCTTGGCGTCTTTCGAGCCCGTTTCCGGCCTTTCGTGGAGGGGCCGCTCGACCCTCTCGATCTCGGAATCGCGGCGCAGCTCGCCCGGCGCTTTCCCGTTGACCGCGCAGGCGCGGACACCTAGATGCAAGGAGCGCGCGGACGGCCGGATGACCGCACCTTGCGGGGTGAGGAAAGTCCGGACTCCATGAAGCAACGGTGCCGGGTAACGCCCGGCCGGGGAAACCCGAGGGAAAGCGCCACAGAGAACAGACCGCCTCTGCCCGCGGGCGGGGGCAAGGGTGAAACGGTGGGGTAAGAGCCCACCGCGGGGCTGGCAACAGCACCGGCACGGCAAGCCCCACCGGGAGCAATGCCGAATAGGGGCCTCGCGCGGGCATCGCCCGCAGGGACGCTTCAGCCCGGAGGCCCGGGTTGGCAGCAAGACCCCGTCAGCAATGGCGGGGCCAGATGAATGGTCATCCAGGGGGCGTGCGCGTCCCCGGACAGAATCCGGCTTACAGGCCGTCCGCGCGCATTGGCAGCCGCAACCGGATCGAAGGGAGCGAACATGCGCCGCTGGTGGGAGGCGTTGCGTCACAGCGACCCGCATATTCAGCTCCTTGTGGCGATTCTCGCGCTTCCGCTGTCAATCGCGGTGCTGGGGGCGCTGGTGCTGCTTGCGCGCGCCTTGCTGGGGGTGGCAGGGGTTTTCTGATCGAATCGCGCGAGCAACAACGCGGCGGTCCGGATGCGACGCCTTATGACGGTATCCAGGAACGCTCCTGAGGCATCATGTCCTTGCGTCAGCCATTTGGTCCCGGGGGCTGCTCTCGTGGGCGCCGGTTCCTACAGCATTTCACGGGGTACTCCCGCAATGTGGAGTTGAGACAGGGCGGCTCTCCACCGCGCCCGGCCCGCGCGTTTCCAGGCTTTTTCGCGCCGACAAGGCAGGGGTCAGAGTATGGTGCGCGATCGCCGCCTGGTGGCGGGTTGAGCCATCGTCTCGTGGCCGGTGATCGGGTTGTGCCGGTCTTGTGTACGAAGCGCCTCGGCATGGCCGAGCAATGCCCCGGCAAGAAGCCAGGTGAGCGGCACCAGTGTCGCATTGGGCAGCAGGTCGAACAGATTGGCAGCCAGCAACAGCGCGACCGGGCCTGCCAGGGACGCCGGGCGCGCCGGAAACCGCAGGAAAAGCATCACCAGTGGCAGAGCCAGCAGGCCGAACTGCGCCAGATAGCCGGTCCAGCCGAAGGAGCCGATCACGATGATCCAATGGCCGTCGGTTATCGAAAGCATGTCGCCTGTCATGGGATCGTAAACGTGATTCCGTCCCCAGGTTCCCCATCCGAAAAGGGGCTTTTCTGCCGCGCGCGCCAGCAGCATCTCCTCGTTTTCGAGCCGGAATCGGAACGATTGCGCGCGCTCGGCTCCGAACATCTCGGACCATTGCAACACCGTCTCAAGCGGAAACATGCCGCTGCCGCGCAGCAGCGGATAGATCAGCACGACCAGGCCGATCAGCGCCGCAACGCCCAGTTGCACGCGTGATGGAGCGAGGAGCATGAGCGGCAATAGCCCCGCCGCGATCAGCATCGGCCCGACGCTGCGGCACAGCACCAGCATCACCGCCAGCCAAAGCGTCGCCACGATCAGGGCGGTGCGCTCCTGGGGGGCGGTGGCGCGCGCCAGTGCCATCGCGGCGAACATTGCCATCATCGTGAACAGCGCCAGCCACAGACCGTGCGGCAGGAACACGATCGGACGGAATCCGTCGCCGCGAATCATCTGTGCGAAGGAGTGCTGGAAAAAGCCGTAAATCCATGTGTTGAGCTGCGGGCTCAACCGGACCTCGACAAGCATGGGCAGTGAATAGACCAGCCCGCCGATCATCAGCGCGACGAGCAACTCGCGCAGCGCCCGCGGAGTGGCCAGGAATTGCCGCGCCAGAAGGAACGGGAGCAGAAAGATCACCTGACTGGCCACGGTCGCGAATGTGTCATAAGGGCGCAGACCGGGGATTCCGCCGCCCTGCGGGCTCACGAACTCCAGCATCTGAAATTCCTGCACGGCGAACCGGATCGGCTCGGAATTGTTCAGCACCGTTGCCACAGGGGCGACGATGAGCATCACCAGCAGCAGCCGTGCGGGCCATGAATGCGGCACCGGCTCGATCCGTTGTCCGGCGATGAAGGCGCAGCCGATCAGCGCCATGATATTGGGGATCGAAACCTTGTCGAGTGCCGGGATCATCGGCAGGTTGAGATTGGCCTGACTGGGCGGCAGCAGCAGATAGCCGCCGAGGATCGACCAGATCAGCGCCCGCTCGATGGGCATCTTGCGAAACATCACCATGACCACGAGCGGCCACAGCGCAAGCATCAGATATGCGAACCCGTTGGGCATCTCTCGTCCAGGCCGTATCGCCGCCGATCACAGTGCCCGCACCGCAGTTTTGGCGGGCGCGCTCGGCCGGACGCTAGCAGCTTTGCGATACGGCGTCATGGCGGAAATCCGCTGTCTGGCGGCGCCGTGCTGCGCTATGCATCCGTCGCAGGGGGAGTCGTCGGGGCGCGCGCTGGGGATGGAATTTTCGTTCGAGGATCGGACCATCACGGTCAACACGCCCACGCGCGAGGCGCTTCTCGCATGTGTCTCGGAGCGGCTGGAGGCGGGGCAGGGCTTTGCGCTGGCCACGCTCAATCTCGATCATCTGGTCAAGCTTTCGGCCAGCGCAGCGTTCCGCGCCGCCTATGCGCGCCACGACCTGATCGTGGCCGATGGCAATCCTATCGTCTGGCTGTCGCGGCTGGCGCGCCGGCCGGTGTCGCTCGTGCAGGGGGCGGATCTGGTGCTGCCGCTGACGCGGGTCGCCGCGCGGGCAGGGGCGCCGGTGGCGCTGGTCGGGAGCACTGCGCAGGCGCTGGAGCGCGCCGAGGCGCGGCTGCGCGCCGAGGTGCCGGGGCTGGAGGTGGCCGCGCGGATCGCGCCGCCCTTCGGCTTCGATCCGATGGGCGCGCAGGGGGACGACGTGATCGCGCAGATTCGCGAGTCGGGCGCGCGGCTTTGTCTGCTCGCGCTCGGCGCGCCGAAACAGGAGCTTTTTGCCGCGCGCGCGCGGGAGGTGCTGTCGCAGACAGGCTTTGCGGGGATCGGGGCGGGGCTGGATTTCCTCGCCGGTCAGCAGCGCCGCGCGCCGCGCTGGGTGCAGCGTCTGGCGCTGGAATGGCTGTGGCGGATGCTCTCAAGCCCCGCGCGGCTTGGCCCGCGCTATGCGCGCTGCGCGCTGGTGCTGCCTCGCCATGCCCTCGCCGCGCTGCGCCAGCGGCGGGCCGCCGTGCGCGACTGAGCGCTCCTCACTCCAGCTTGCCCATCAACTGCGCCACATCGATCATGCGGATCGAGTAGGCCCATTCGTTGTCGTACCAGGCCAGAACCCGGCCGAAACTGCCCTCCAGCACGCGGGTCTGATCCGGATGGAAGATCGCGGAATGCGGGTCGTGGTTGAAATCCATGCTCACATTGGGATGTGCGGTGGTCGCCAGTATGCCCTTGAGCGGCCCCGCTGCTGCGGCTTCCATCGCGGCGTTGATCTCCTCGGGGTCGGTGGCGCGCGCGGTCTCGAAGGTGAAATCGATCACCGAGACATTGGGTACGGGCACCCGGATCGCCACGCCGTCGAGCCGCCCTTCGAGATCGGGCAGAACCAGCCCGACCGCCTTCGCCGCGCCGGTCGAGGTGGGAACCATGTTCATCGCCGCCGCGCGGGCGCGATAGAGATCGGAGTGCATGGTATCGAGCGTCGGCTGGTCACCTGTATAGGCGTGGACCGTCGTCATGAACCCGCGCCTGATGCCGACGCTTTCATGCAGAACCTTGGCCACCGGGGCGAGGCAGTTCGTCGTGCAGGAGGCGTTCGAGACGATGCGATCCGCCGCCCGCAGGCTGTCATGGTTGACGCCGAAGACCACCGTGCGGTCGGCTCCCTTGGAGGGGGCGGATACCAGGACGCGCTTGGCGCCGTTCTCGAGGTAGATCTCCGCCTTGTCGCGGTTCTTGAATATGCCGGTGCACTCCAGCACGACATCCACGCCCGACCATTTCAGCTGCGCGGGGTCGCGCAGCGCCGTCATCTCGATCGGGCCGCGCCCGACATCGATGCTCTCGGGTCCGGTTGTCACCTCGCCCGGGAAACGGCCATGCACCGAATCGAAGCGCAGCAGATGCGCGTTCGTCTCCACCGGGGCGAGATCGTTGATCGCCACCACCTCGATATCCCGGCGGTCCGCTTCGATGACGGCGCGCAGTATGTTGCGCCCGATCCGTCCGAAGCCGTTGATCGCCACCCTGACCGTCATGTCGATGTCTCCTCATCCCGGTGTCAGCCGCTTCGAGATGTGCGTTAACGCTAACACTCTGTCCAAGATGGGGATAGTTGCGCAAAGGTCAAGCAGTTGCGCGCGCGCCGGTGCGGGTTCAGCGCCAGATTGCGAGATATTCGATGAGGTCGACGAACCTGCGGCCGAGAAAGATATGCAGATCCCAGCCGAACCAGAGCAGATCGAGCGCGATCAGGCCGCCGATGAGCAGCACAAGCCCGATCGCGATCGCGTTGGTCATGGCACTTTGATCGGCCGCGACACCGCAGCGCGCATCACTGCGCGAGCCGCCCCATCGCGGCGGCTACATCGGCCATGCGGCAGGAAAAGCCCCATTCGTTGTCATACCAGGCCAGAACCCGCACGGTGCGCCCGCCCACCACCTTGGTCTGATCGGGGGCGAAGATGGAGGAGTGGGTGGTGTGGTTGAAGTCGATCGACACCTTCGGCTCGGGGTCATAGGCCAGCACCGAACCCATATGTCCGGCAGCCGCCTCCTGCATGATGGCGTTGACCTCCTCAACGCTGGTCTCGCGCCCGGCCTCGAAGGTCAAATCCACGGCGCTGACATTGGGGGTGGGCACGCGCATCGCGGTGCCGTCGAGCTTGCCGGCCAGTTCGGGCAGCACCTCGCCGATGGCGCGCGCCGCACCGGTGGAGGTCGGGATCATCGCCATGGCCGCGGCGCGGGCACGGTAGAGATCCTTGTGGCGCCGGTCGAGCGTGGGCTGATCGCCGGTATAGGAGTGGATGGTGGTCATGATGCCGCGCTCGATCCCGATCGCGTCGTTGAGCACCTTCGCGAGCGGGGCGAGGCAGTTGGTGGTGCAGGAGCCGTTCGAGACGACGTGCTGCTCGGGCAGCAACGTGCGATGATTGACGCCATAGACGATGGTGGCATCCGCATTCTTTGCCGGCGCCGAGATCAATACACGCCGCGCGCCGCGCTCCAGATGCACGGCCGCCTTGGAGCGTTCGTTGAACTTGCCCGTGCATTCGAGCACCACGTCCACGCCGTCCCAGTCAAGCTCCTGCGGATCATAGGTGGAGTGAACCTTGATCGGCCCGCGCCCCAGATCGAGCGTGTCGCCCTTGATCCGCACCTCGCCGGGGAAGCGGCCATGCACACTGTCGTATTTGAGCAGATGCGCGTTGGTCTCGATTGGGCCGGTGGCATTGATCGCAACCACCTCGACATCGTTTCGCGCGCTCTCGGCGATATGGGCCAGCGTGCAGCGGCCAATGCGTCCGAATCCGTTGATGCCGAGGGTAATGGTCATGTCCCGCACTCCAAACCGCTATTATGGCCGTGCATATAGCCCCCACAGCGCCCAGCGTGAAGGCGAAAAACGCAATCCTGACAATTTGGTAGCGCAAACTGCCAGCTGTTAGCGCGAACGTTCCCGAGCGCTGGGCGCCTTGCTCACAGCAATGCGCGGACCTGCGCGGCCACGGCCCCGGCGGTGATTCCGAATTCCTCGAAAAGCCGCGGTGCCGGGGCGGAGGCGCCGAACCCCTCCATGCCGACGAACCCCGCGCGGGCCTCGCGCCCGCGTTCCCCGCACAGCCAGCGGTCCCAGCCCGCGCGCAGCCCCGCCTCGGTCGCCACGCGCACCGCCCCGGCGGGAAGCACCCGGCGGCGATAGGTCTCATCCTGCTGGGCGAAGAGCTCCCAGCAGGGCATGGAGACAACCCGCGTGCCGATACCCTCGGCCTGCAGCGCCTCGCGGGCCTCCAGCGCGATCGACACTTCCGAGCCGCTGGCCAGCAGGATCGCGCGGCGGCGTCCCTCGGCCTCGGCCAGCACATAGGCGCCGCGCGCACTGAGGTTCTTGGTGGTGTTGCGCGTGCGCAGCGTGGGCAGCCCCTGCCGGCTGAGCGCCAGCACCGAGGGCGTGCGCGCGCTGGTCAGGGCGAGTTCCCAGGCCTCGGCGGTTTCCACCGCATCGGCGGGACGGAAGACGTTGAGATTGGGCGTGGCGCGCAGCATCGCCAGATGCTCGACCGGCTGGTGGGTCGGGCCGTCCTCGCCCAGCCCGATGGAATCATGCGTCAGAACATAGGTCACCGGCACACCCATCAGCGCCGAGAGGCGCATAGCGCCGCGCGCGTAATCGGCGAAGACCAGAAAGGTGCCGCCATAGGGGCGCAGCCCGCCATGCAGCGCGATGCCGTTCATCGCCGCGGCCATACCGTGTTCGCGAATGCCGTAATGAATGTAGCGCCCCTTGCGGTTATCGGGCGCGAAGATGCCCAGATCGCCGGTCAGCGTGTTGTTCGATCCGGTCAGATCGGCCGAGCCGCCCAGCGTCTCGGGCATGACCGGGTTGACCACCTCGAGCACCATCTCGGAGGCCTTGCGCGTGGCCACCTTGGGTGCCGAGGCGCTGAGCTGCTTCTTCAGCGCCCGGATCGTGCCGGCCAGACGCCGCGGCGCCGCGCCCTCGAGGCGGCGCTCGAACTCCTTGCGCCGCGCCGCCGGCATCGCCGCCACGCGCGCCTCCCAATCAGTGCGCAGGGCCGCGCCGCGCCGGCCGATCTCCTCCCAGGCGGTCTTGATCTCGGCGGGGATCTCGAAGGGCGGATGCGGCCAGCCATAGGCCTCGCGCACGGCGGCGATCTCCTCA
The DNA here is from genome assembly GCA_003558415.1 of Hyphomicrobiales bacterium. Lineage (GTDB taxonomy): Bacteria > Pseudomonadota > Alphaproteobacteria > Rhodobacterales > Rhodobacteraceae > Alkalilacustris. The sequence continues at coordinate 9,102 of PWLT01000175.1, read as the reverse complement.
GCGCCCAGCGGAGAGCCATGCGCGCCGGCCGTGCCCTGCTTGTTGGGCGCACCGAAGCCGATCACCGTCTTGCAGTCGATCAGCGTCGGGCGGTCGGAATTGCGCGCCCGGGTGAGCGCACGGTCGATATCGGCCGGGTCGTGCCCGTCGCAGGCCAACACCGTCCAGCCCGCCGCCTCGAAGCGCGCCCGCTGATCGGTGATATCGGCCAGATCCACCGCACCGTCGATGGAGATGGAGTTGTTGTCCCACAGCACTGTCAGGCGGTTGAGCTTCTGCATCCCGGCCAGCCCGATCGCCTCGTGGCTGATGCCCTCCATCAGGCAGCCATCGCCGGCGATCACCCATGTATGGTGATCGACCGCCTTGCGCCCGAATGCCGAGCGCAGGGATTCCTCGGCAATGGCAAAACCCACCGCATTGGCCAGCCCCTGACCGAGCGGGCCGGTTGTCGTCTCGATGCCCGGCGCGTGGCCGTATTCGGGGTGTCCGGCGGTCTTGGCGCCCCATTGGCGGAAATTGCGCAACTCATCGAGCGTCATCCCCGGCGTGCCGGTCAGGTGGAGCAGCGCATAGAGCAGCATCGAGCCATGCCCGGCCGAGAGGATGAACCGGTCGCGATCAGGCCAGTCGGGGGCCTGGGCATCGAACTTGAGATGGCGCTCGAACAGAACCGTGGCCACATCGGCCATGCCCATCGGCATGCCCGGATGGCCCGAATTGGCCGCCTGAACCGCGTCCATGGCAAGCGCGCGGATCGCGCAGGCCTTGCTCCAATGCTCGGGATGCGTGTTACGCAATGTGCTGATATCCACGGGGGCGGTCCTTCGATGATGAGACGGGCGGCGTGGCGCGACTGATAGCAGCCTTGCAGGCGAGTTCAAGCGAGCCCTGCAAGCCATTGGCGATAAAGGGGGCGCAACCGGGGCGGGCTTTGCGTTATGATCGGGCTGCAGGGGCACTGGCCGATTCGCCTGACGCGGCGGTCGGAGACGACGCGACAAAGATGCATGGGAGCAGGTTGATGAGCGATATTTCCGAGCTCGAAGGGCGGATCACCGCCGCGCTCGACCGGATCGCGCGCGCCGCCGAGGGGGCACGGGCGACGCAGGGCGCGCAGCCGGGCGCTACGGAGCCCGGTGGGACGCAGACCGGCGCCGCGCCGGCGAAAGCAACCTCCGAGATCGCGCTGCGCGAGGCGCTCGAGGCCGAGCGCAGCGCCAATGCCCAGCTCACTGAGCGGGTGCGCGCGATCAAGGAGAAACAAGAGAACATGGTGGCCCAGATCGAACGCAAGCTCGCCCGCGCCACCAGCCAGCTCGACGTGCAGGGGCTGGAGTTGCGGCGGATGAAGCGGGCCAATGCCCAGCTTGCCGAGGCCAATCGCCGGCTGATCGAGGCCCGCGAGCAGGGCGAGGGCTCCGATGGCGCGACCATCGGCAAGGCGCTTCAGGCCGAACTTGAGAGCCTTCGCGCCGCACGGCGCGCCGAGATGGCCGAGATGGAGGAGATCCTGGGCGAGCTTCGCCCGCTGATCGAGGAGGAGCAGGCCAATGGCTGAGCAGACCATCACCATCGGCGGCAAGGAATTCCAGGTCGCCTGTCAGGAGGGGGAGGAGCATTTCCTCCAGGCTGCGGCCCAGATGCTCGACGCCGAGGCGCAGACGCTGCTCGGCCAGATCGGGCGCATCCCCGAGGCCAAGATGCTGCTGATGTCGGGGCTGATGCTGGCCGATCGCACCGCGGCGCTGGAGGATCAGCTGCGCGAGGCCAAGGAACAGCTCGCCGCGCGGGAGGCCGAGCTGTCGGAGTTGGCAGCGCGCCCGCGTCCCACCCCCGAGCGGGTCGAGGTGCCGGTGATCCCCGATGACGTGACCGACACGATGGCCGAGATCGCCGCACGCGCCGAATCGCTGGCCGATCAGGTGGAGAACAAGCTGCGCTCCTGAGGTGGAGGCGCCGGAGGCCGGCAGGCTCTCGCTCGCTCTGGTGCCTGGCCGGGCAGTCCGATCGCCCGCTACGCCGGCTGATGTCGGCGCGCGCATTGGATTGACCTTCCCCGTCGCGCCAGCGGCGGGGACGCGCCCGCCCAGCACGGTCGGGCACGCCCCCGCCGCAATCCTAACGGAATGAATTCAAATGACCGCAGCCCCAACTGATGCCGGCTGCGCTCACCGCGTATGAACCCCGCGCCGTCGCGGACGGCCGCGCGCCCGTTCAGGCGTTGGCTTCGCGGATCTTCTCGGCCGCGGCCTTGTCGAAGGTCACGCCCTTGGTCTCCAGCAGCTGGTCGAGCTCGCCCGAAAGCGTCATTTCGGTGATGATGTCGCAACCTCCCACGAACTCGCCCTTGACGTAGAGCTGCGGGATGGTCGGCCAGTCGGAATAATCCTTGATGCCCTGACGGATGGCCTCGTCGTCGAGTACGTTCACGTCCTGATACTCCACATTCATGAAGTTGAGCACGCCGGCCACGCGGCTGGAGAAGCCGCATTGCGGCATTGCCTTGGTGCCTTTCATGAACAGCACCACGTCGTTTGCTTTCACGGTTTCGTCGATCTGGGTCTGTGCGTCGGTCATGGTCGGCCCTTGATTCTGCGTTTCGGTCGGATCGGGTTCGGTGGTTTCGACGGGCTCTTCAGGCGTGTCGGGCGGCGCCTGGTAGCTGGGCGCGTCCTCGTTGATGGGAAAGCTGGCGCGCCTGTTCTTCGCCGGGCCGTGAAGCCAGAACCGCCTTGCCTCCAGCCACCCCGCATACAGGAAGATCAGCGCGAAGGGCGTCAGCAGAAGATATGCAAAGGGGCTCAGATCCAATCATTGCTCCGGTGCCCGGGTGGTCAGGGCAAGCGCGTGCAACTCGCCCTGGCTGCCATCCATCTTGCCCTTGAGCGCGGCATAGACAGCGCGCTGCTGCTGAACGCGGTTGAGCCCGCGGAAGCTCTCGTCGATCACCTCGGCGGCGTAGTGGTTGCCGTCGCCGGCGAGGTCGGTGATGGTGATTCTGGCCTGCGGAAAGCTCTCCCGCAGAAGCTCCTCGATTTCCTGAGCCGCGAGCGGCATGGAGCGAAACCTCCCCTGTCTGTGGTGCCAGCCGTGTCGCCCAAGAGGTAGTCGCCCGCGCCCCGCTTAGCAAGGTCAGCCGAAATGTGCGGCGAAGACGCCGTGCCAGGTGTCGATGAGCCCGGCGAGCGGGGCCTGAGCATTGCCGATGCGCACGCTGTTGCCTCCGAAGCGGCCCACGCTGGCCACAGGGATACCCCGGCGCCCGGCGGCAACCATCAACGACTCCGCCTGATCGAAACCGCAGGCGACGAGATATCGGGCCTGATCCTCTCCGAAAAGCGTTGCCGTATCCGCGGCATCGAGCGTCACGCCGATACCGGCATTCGCCGCCATCTCGAAGGCGGCCAGCGCGAGGCCGCCGTCCGAGATGTCCGTGGCCGCCGTGATCAGCGCGCGATGCTCGCGCAGGAATTCGCCGTGGCGGCGCTCGGCACCAAGATCAACAGGGGGTGCGGCGCCCTCGCTGCGGTTGAACACCTCGGCGAGCAGGGCCGACTGACCCAGATGCCCCGTTGTCGCGCCGATCACGAGGGCGATCTGGCCGGATGCGGGCAGGGCAGGGATGATCTCCTCGGCGCTTTCCAGCAACCCCACCGCGCCGATCGTGGGCGTGGGCAGGATCGCGGCGCCGTCGGTCTCGTTATAGAGGCTCACATTGCCCGACACGATTGGCATGTCGAGCACCTTGCAGGCCGCGCCGATGCCCTTGATCGCGCCGACGAGCTGGCCCATGATCTCGGGCTTTTCCGGATTGCCGAAATTGAGGTTGTCGGTGGCCGCCAGCGGCCGCGCGCCCACCGCGCAGAGGTTGCGGAAGGCTTCGGCAACGGCCTGGCGACCGCCCTGCATGGGATCGGCGCGTACATAGCGCGGTGTGACATCGGCGGTGAAGGCCAGCGCCTTGCCGGTGCCGTGCACGCGCACGATTCCCGCACCCAGACCCGGCGCGCGCAGCGTGTCGGCCAGCACCATGTGGTCGTATTGCTCCCACACCCAGCCCTTGTGGGCGTAGTTGGGGCTGGAGATCAGCGCGCGCAGCGCGTCGATCGGGTCGATGCCCGGCACATCGCCCAGCGGCTCGGGCGCGGGGGTGGGCTCCCAGGGGCGGTCATATTCGGGCGCCTCGCCCGAGAGCGCCTTGAGCGGCAGATCGGCCTTGGTCTCATTGCCGTGCATGACCAGGAACCGGTCCTCGGCGATGGTCTCGCCGACCAGGGCGAAATCGAGATCCCATTTCTCGAAGACGGCGCGCGCCTGGTCCTCCTTCTCGGGGTGGAGCACCATGAGCATGCGCTCCTGGCTTTCGGAGAGCATCATCTCATAGGCGGTCATCCCCTCCTCGCGGCAGGGGACACGGTCGAGGTCGAGGCGGATCCCGAGATCGCCCTTGTCGCCCATCTCCACCGCCGAGCAGGTCAGCCCCGCCGCGCCCATGTCCTGAATGGAGATCACCGCGCCCGTCTCCATCAGCTCCAGGCAGGCCTCCAGCAGGCGCTTCTCGGTGAAGGGGTCGCCCACCTGCACGGTGGGGCGCTTCTCCTCGATCGTGTCGTCGAACTCGGCCGAGGCCATGGTCGCGCCGCCGACGCCGTCGCGCCCGGTCTTGGCGCCCAGATAGACCACCGGCATGCCCACGCCCGAGGCGGCTGAGTAGAAGATGCTGTCGGCCCGCGCGATGCCGGCGGCAAAGGCGTTGACCAGACAATTGCCGTTATAGGCCGCGTCGAAGCGCACCTCGCCGCCGATATTGGGCACGCCAAAGGCATTGCCGTAATGGCCGATCCCCTCGACCACGCCGCGCACGAGATGGGCGGTGCGGGGATGGGCGGTCTCGCCGAAGCTCAGCGCGTTCATCGCGGCGATGGGGCGCGCGCCCATCGTGAACACATCGCGCAGAATGCCGCCCACGCCGGTCGCCGCGCCCTGATGGGGCTCGATGTAGGAGGGGTGGTTGTGGCTTTCCATCTTGAAGACCACCGCCAGCCGGTTGCCCTCTGAATCGGGGCCGATATCGACGACGCCGGCATTCTCGCCGGGGCCGCAGATGACCTGCGCGCCGCTGGTGGGCAGGGTGCGCAGCCATTTCTTGGAGGACTTGTAGGAGCAGTGCTCGTTCCACATCGCCGAGAAGATTCCCAGCTCGGTGAATGTGGGCGCGCGCCCGAGAAGGTCGAGGATGCGCTGGTACTCGTCGGGTTTGAGGCCATGGGCCTCGATCAGCGACTCCGTGATCTCGGGCTCGGGACCGGACATGGGTTCTCCTGCGACGGCTGCGGGTGCGCCCGTCTTAGGACATGGCCGGCATGGGGAAAAGGGGCCTGACGCGCGCGGGCGATGCGATGCGCGGATTGCCCGGCCACTGGGCAGCCAGCGTGCGGGGCGCACAAATTTGCGCCAGCGCCGCGCTGGCGCAAAAAAAAGGCCGAGCAGAAGCTCGGCCTAAGTCCAACAGGGAGGTAAAAGACGTTAGCCTCGGCCACCGCCTTCACGGGAAGATTTAGGCGTGTGGCATATTGTACGCAAGGGGATTCCGCTTTCGCGCTGTGCATTCCCGACATGCGTTGCGCACATACCTCAGGTTGTGGCGAAACTGAGGCGTCCGCGTCCGGCTGCCCGGCTCAAACGGCGCGTTCCTCGCGGCGGCTGCGCCGATAGGCCATGATCTCCTCGAGGACGAAATCGCGGAAAGCCGCGATGCGCTTGGAATGGCGCAACTCCTCGGGATAGGCCAGAAAGACCGGCACCTCGTTGCTTTCGATGTCCGGCAGGACCCGCACCAGATCGGGGAAATCCTCGGTCAGGTAATCGGGGAGCACCCCGATTCCGAGATGGCTGAGCACCGCCTGCAGCACACCGAAATAGTTGTTTACCGTCAGGGTTGAATGCACGTCCTGCGATAGCAGCCGCTGCACCAGCAGTGCGCCGGCGCTGACCTGGGCGGCGCTGGTATTCTGACAGATCAGCCGGTGCCCGGAGAGCTCGTCTAGATCCTTGGGCGGCCCCAGCCTCTCAAGGTATTCGGGCGAGGCGTAGAGCCGCATGCGCACGCTCATCAGCCGCTTGCGGATCAGATCGGCCTGGCTGGGTTCCTTCATGCGGATGGCGACATCGGCTTCGCGCATCGGCAGGTCGAGCACGCGCTCCTCCAGCATCAGATCGATCTTCAGGTCGGGATATTTGGAAAACAGCGCCGAGAGGCGCGGCGCCAGCCACAAGGTGCCGAAGCCCGTCGTGGTGGTTACGCGCAGCTCGCCGAAAACCTCCTCCTCGCTGTCGCGGATGCGCGCGGCCGCCGCCTCAAGCCGCTTGCTCATCGCGGCGGTGGCGTCGAACAGCAGCTCGCCCTGCTCGGTCAGGATGAGCCCGCGCGCGTGGCGGTGAAACAGCGGCGTGTTCAGGCTTTCCTCAAGCGCGCGAATCTGGCGGCTGACGGCGGATTGCGACAGGTTGAGCACCTCGCCCGCATGGGTGAGGCTGCCGGCATCGGCGACGGCGTGAAAAATCCTGAGCTTGTCCCAATCCATCGCGCAATACTCATGCCTTGCCGCAGCCGCATCGTGAAGCATTGTTCTAATCACTGTTTGGCGTTCACGAAAGGGCGCGATGCGAAGAAAGCGTTTTGTAGGTCAACGCATGTGACCTATCATCACTCAAAACGGGCCGTTCCCGGGGAGGTGCTTGATGACGCGGCAGGATGTGCGCCTGAGCGACCGCTTCGATCTCGAGAAATCGCCGGTGCTGCTCAACGGCACGCAGGCGCTGGTGCGGCTGATGCTCATGCAGGCGGCGCGCGACCGTGCCGCGGGGTTGAACACGGCCGGTTTCGTCACCGGCTATCGCGGCTCGCCGCTGGGCGCGGTGGACATGCAGATGAACCGTGCGCACAAGGAACTCAAGGCGGCCAATGTACTGTTTCGCGAGGGGCTCAACGAGGATCTCGCGGCGACCTCGCTATGGGGCGCGCAGCAGGCCGAGCTGCGCGGCGAGGGCAAACATGATGGAGTCTTCGGGCTGTGGTACGGCAAGGGGCCGGGCGTCGACCGCTCCGGCGACGTGATGCGCCATGCCAATATGGCCGGCACTTCCCCGCATGGCGGGGTGATCATGGCCATGGGCGACGATCACACGGGCGAATCCTCCACCGTGCTGCACCAGTCGGATTGGGCGATGGTGGATGCCTATATCCCGGTGCTCAGCCCCGCCGGCGTGCAGGAGGTGCTCGATTTCGGGCTCTACGGCTATGCGCTCAGCCGCTTCGCCGGGGTCTGGGTGGGGCTCAAGACGATGAAGGACACGGTCGAGGCCACGGCGGTCGTGGATGGGGACCCGTTTCGGCTCGACTTCGTGACACCCGATTTCCGCCTGCCCGAGGGCGGGCTGAACATTCGCCTCGTCGACACCCCCTTCGCGCAGGAAGCGCGGATGATAGATTACAAGAGGTTTGCCGCCGAAGCCTTTTCCCACGCAAACAAAATCGACCGCCGCGTCTGGGGGCGGCCGGGTGCGAAGATCGGCTTCGTCGCTGCGGGGAAGAACTGGCTCGACCTCACCCACGCCCTGAACCTGCTGGGCATTGAGGCGGTTGAGGCCGAGCGGCTGGGGATCACCACCTACAAGATCGGCCAGACCTGGCCGCTCGACATGAAGGGGTTCCATGACTGGGCCGAGGGGCTGGAACTGATTGTCGTGGTCGAGGAGAAGCGCAAGCTCATCGAGGTGCAGGTCAAGGAGGCGATCTTCGACGACCGGCGCGGCCGCCGCGTCTATGGCTGGAAGAAGGGCGGCGACGGCGAGGAGCTGTTCCCGACCCGCTACGCGCTCGACCCGATTATGATCGCCGAGAAACTGGGTGCGATCCTCAGCGAGGAGGGGCGCGCCACGGAATCCGTGAAATCCGGCCTGCAAGTCATTGCCGAAGCACGAAAAGCCGACAACGCGCAGGATCTCGCGGCGCGGCTTCCCTATTTCTGTTCGGGCTGCCCGCACAATACCTCCACCAAGCTGCCCGAGGGCGCGCGCGCCTATGCGGGGATCGGCTGCCATTACATGGTGCAGTGGATGGACCGCGAGACGGTGGGATTCACCCATATGGGCGGCGAAGGCGCCAATTGGGTCGGTGAGGCGCCGTTCTCGACCCGCGCGCATGTCTTTCAGAACCTGGGCGACGGTACGTATAACCATTCCGGCGTTCAGGCGATCCGCGCCGCGCTCGCGGCGGGCACCAACATCACCTTCAAGATCCTGTTCAACGATGCCGTCGCCATGACTGGCGGGCAGAAGAACGAGGGCGGGCTGACGGCCGACCAGATCGCGCGGGAGCTTGTGGCGATGGGGGTCGAGCATGTGGCGCTCGTCTATGACGAGAAGGAAAAGCCTGATCTGGGCCTCTACCCGCGCGAAGTGACGACCTTCGAGCGCGCCGATCTCATGAAGGTTCAGGAAAGGTTTAGCAAGATCAGTGGTGTGTCGGCCATAATTTACGCACAGACCTGTGCGGCCGAGAAACGCCGCCGCCGCAAGCGCGGCACCTTTCCCGACCCGGATCGGCGTGTCTTCATCAACACTGATGTCTGCGAGGGCTGCGGCGATTGCGGGGTGCAATCCAACTGCGTCTCGATCGTTCCTGTGGAGACTGAGCTGGGCCGCAAGCGCGCCATCGATCAGTCGAGCTGTAACAAAGATTTCAGTTGTCTCAAGGGGTTCTGCCCCTCCTTTGTCACGCTCAAGGGCGCCACCGTGAAGAAGGCCGCGACGCAGGCGGTCGCGATCCCCGATCTGCCGCAGCCCGAACTGCCCGCCATCGAGGGCACCCATAACGTGGTGATCACCGGCGTGGGCGGCACCGGCGTGGTCACGGTGGGCGCGATCATGGCGATGGCCGCGCATGTCGATGAAAAGGGCGCCGGCATGATGGAGATGGCCGGTCTCGCGCAGAAGGGCGGCGCGGTGCATATCCACTGCCGCATCGCCGAGCGGCCTGAGGATATCTCTGCCATCCGTGTCGCCACCGGCGAGGCCGATTGCGTGATCGGCGGCGAT
>PWLT01000113.1 GCA_003558415.1 Hyphomicrobiales bacterium | reverse complement strand
GGCCTGCCCAATGACAGCGACGATGCGCGCCCCTCGATCTTCAACGACACCGAGGAATTCGCGCTTCTCACCCGGCATGACGAGATGCTGCTGCGGATGCTCTATGATTCGCGCCTGCGCCCGGGTATGGATGCGGCCGAGGCACGCCCCATCCTGCGCCGTATTGCATCGGAATTCATGACCGGCGAAGGTTGAACCAACACGACCGCCGCAAAGCAGAGGTACCACGATGGTCTTCAGTTTTCTCAAGGGCGAATTCATCGACGTCATCGAATGGACGGATGATTCGCGTGACACGATGGTCTGGCGCTTCGAGCGCTACGGCAACGCCATCAAATACGGCGCCAAGCTGACTGTGCGCGAAAGCCAGGTCGCGGTGTTCATCCATGAGGGTCAGCTCGCCGATGTATTCACCCCCGGCCTCTATGAGCTGGAAACCAACAACCTGCCCATCCTGACCACGCTCCAGCACTGGAGCCACGGCTTCAACTCGCCCTTCAAGGCCGAGATCTATTTCGTCAACACGCGCCGCTTCACCAATCTCAAATGGGGCACCAAGAACCCGGTCATGCTGCGCGACCCGGAATTCGGCCCGACCCGTCTGCGGGCCTTCGGCAGCTATGCGGTCCGGGTGACCGACGCGGCGCGCTTCATGTCCGAGATCGTGGGCACCGACGGGCATTTCACCCAGGACGAGATCGCGCTTCAGATTCGCAACATCGTGGTGCAGAAATTCTCGCGCGCCGTCGCCGCCAGCGGCATCCCGGTGCTCGATATGGCCGCGAACACCCGCGATCTCAGCCAGATCATCGGTGAGGCCATCGCGCCGACGCTCAAGGAATACGGGCTCGAGATGCCCGAGCTCTATATCGAGAACATCTCGCTGCCCGAGGCGGTGGAGAAGGCGCTCGACAAGCGTACATCGATGGGCATCGTGGGCGATCTCGACAAGTATTCCAAATTCGCCGCCGCCGAGGCCATGCAGGCCGCCGCCAGCGGCGAGGGCAGCGGCATGGGCGAAGGGCTGGGTGCCGGCATGGGCATGGGCATGGGTATGGCCATGGCGGGCAAGATGGGCCAGCAGGGTCAGCAACAGCCGCAGCAACCCGCCCAGCAGCCCGGCGCCGCGGCGCCCCCTCCCCCGCCGCCACCGCCCACCGAGACCGTCTGGCACATCGCCGAGGCCGGGCAGACCAAAGGTCCGTTCACCGAGGCCGATCTGCGCGGCATGATCTCGCAGGGCAGCTTCACCCGCGACACGCTGGTCTGGAGCGCCGGGCAGGACGGCTGGCAGAAGGCGGGCGATCTGCCCGCGCTTGCCGCGCTCTTCTCCGCAACGCCGCCGCCGCCACCGCCTCCACCTGCGGGGTAACGCCTCCTGCCGCGGCCCGCGTCACGATCCCAGCGGCCGGCGGAGCCCTCGCCGCATGTTCGCACGTCTCGCCCCGATCAGCCGGATGACCACCCGATGACCGACCCGTCCCGCGAAACCGAAGACATCGACGAATACGAGGACGACGGAGCCGGAGAGTCCCAGCCGCCCTCATCGGACGAGCATCGCTTCCCCTGCGGCCAGTGCGGCGCCAATCTGCGCTATTCGCCCGGCCAGACCTCGATGACGTGCAGCTATTGCGGGCATGAGCAGGACATCCCCGGCGCCAGCGAGGACGAGCGCGCCTCCGCGCTTGCGCCGCTCGATCTGCACACGGCCCTCAACCGCGATCTGCCCGAGTCGGAAATCGAGGAAACGCGCGTCCTCTCCTGCCCCAATTGCGGCGCACAGGTCGAGTTCGAGGCCGAGGTGCATTCCTCGGAGTGCCCCTTCTGCGCAACCCCGGTGGTCACCGATACCGGCACGCATCGCCATATCAAGCCGCAAGGCGTCCTGCCCTTCCGCCTGACCGAAGCCGAGGCCAAGGCGGCCTTCTCCAAATGGCTCAAGGGGCTGTGGTTCGCACCCAACGGGCTGAAGAAATACGCGCGCCGAGACAACCGTTTCTCGGGCATCTACGTGCCCTACTGGGCCTTCGACGCCGACACGCGCTCAAACTATCGCGGCGAACGGGGGACGCATTACTACACCGGCAGCGGAAAACGGCGCCGGCGGCGCACGCGCTGGCGGCGTGTCTCGGGCAAGGTAGCGCGGCGTTTTCAGGATCTGCTGATCATGGCCGCGACCAGCCTGCCGCGCCGCTATGTGCGCGCGCTCGAGCCCTGGCATCTCGACGATCTCGAACCCTACGACCCGAAATTCATCTCGGGCTTTCGCTCCGAGGGCTACACGGTCGAGCTTGGCGCGGGCCACCGGCTCGGGCGCGAGCGCATGGAGGAGATCATCCGCGCCGATGTGCGCCGCGCCATCGGCGGCGACGTCCAGCGCATCCATTCGATCGACACGCAGTACGAGGACGAGAAGTTCAAGCACCTGCTCCTGCCGCTCTGGGTCGCGGCCTACCGCTATCACGACAAGAGCTATCGCTTCGTGGTCAATGCCCAGACCGGCAAGGTGCGGGGCGAACGCCCCTGGTCCTGGGTCAAGATCTCGCTGGCCGTACTGGCCGGGCTGATCGTTATCGGCCTCTTCATGTATTTCGGCGAAGCCAACTGACGCCGGGCACGAGGATCACCTGCGGGCCATCCCCTCCCGCCCCGCCGCACGGCGGGGCCACTGAAGGAGCAGGCCGCGCGTTCCCGCGCGGCCTTCCATTCGGAAAAACCCGCCTCACCCGCGCGAGATCGGCACGCGTTTGGCTTCGGGGGTCTTGGGGCTCGTGCGCGGCAGGGTCACGGTAAGCACACCGTCCTTGAGATCGGCCTTCACCCCGTCGGGATCGGCATCCTCGGGCAGGCGGAAGCTGCGTGAGAAGGCGCCGTATTGGCGTTCGCTGAAATACCAGGTATCGCCCTTTTCCTCGCGCTCGGTCTTCTTCTCGCCCTTGACCGTAACGACGCCGCCCTGAACGTTGAGCTCGATATCATCCTCGGCCACCCCGGGCAGCTCCATGGTGATGTGGTAGGCGTCATCATCCGAGGACGCCTCCGACGCCGGCGCCACCCATTCGGCGAGCCGGGTTCCCATATGCCGAAACGGCTCGAAAAATTGCGGCCAGAAATTCGCAACGGGGTTCTTTTCGACCATGTCGATCCTCCTTGTCATGGCATTGGGATTGAGTCCGCTTACCTTGCCCCTCGCCGGGCGTTGCATCATTGATGCGGGTCAAGCGCCCGCCCGGACGGCGCGGATTGCCCTTGCCGGCGGGCGGGTCTAAGGCTGATCTGGGATATGAGGGTTGCCGGAACAAGAGGACTGCCATGATCCTGTGCTGCGGCGAAGCGCTGATCGACATGCTGCCGCGCGAAACCGCTGAGGGGTTGCCGGCCTTCGCGCCGCATCCCGGCGGTTCGGTGTTCAACACCGCCATTGCGCTCGGGCGGCTGGGCGCGCCGGCGGGGTTCTTCTCGGGGCTGTCGGGCGACATGTTCGGCCGTCTGCTGAGCGAGGCGCTGGCAGATTCCCATGTGCGCGCCGAACTCGTCCATGTCTCGGACCGCCCGACAACCCTGGCCTTCGTCTCCCTGCTCGACGGGCAGGCGCGCTATACCTTCTATGACGAGAGCACCGCCGGGCGGATGCTCTCGCAATCCGACCTGCCCGCCCTGCCCGAGGAGGTGCGCGCGCTGTTCTTTGGCGGCATCAGCCTGGTGAGCGAGCCCTGCGGGACCACCTATGAGGCACTGATGACCCGTGCGGCGGCGGGACGCGCGGTGATGCTCGATCCCAATATCCGGCCCGGTTTCGTCACCGATGCGCCCGCCTATCGCGCCCGGCTGGCGCGGATGATCGCGCTTGCCGACATCGTCAAGCTCTCTGACGAGGATCTGGCCTGGCTCGAAGGCCCGGGCGCGATGGCCGACCACGCGCGGGCGCTGCTGGGGCGCGGCCCCGCGCTCGTGGTGGTCACGCGCGGCGCGGCGGGGGCCACCGGCTACACCGCCGCGCATGAGGTCTATGTGCCCGCCCCCTCGGTGACCGTGGCCGATACGGTCGGTGCGGGCGACACCTTCAATGCCGGGCTGCTCGCGGCGCTGGAGCGGGCGGGGCAGCTCGACAAGGCCCGGCTCGCCAGGCTGGGCGAGAGCGAGCTGCGCAGCGCGCTCAATCTCGGGGTGCATGCCGCCTCCGTGACCGTGTCGCGGCCTGGGGCCAACCCGCCCCGTTCCGAGGAACTGACCTGATGCGCGCGCTCGTTCAAAGGGTGAGCACGGCCTCGGTGCGTGTCGGCGATCGGCTCGTGGGAGAAATCGGGCCGGGGGCGATGATCCTGGTGTGCGCCATGCAGGGCGACAGCGAGGCGCAGTCCGAGGCGCTGGCCGCGAAGATCGCGCGGCTGCGCATCTTCCGCGACGATGCCGGGAAGATGAACCGCGCGCTCACCGATACCGGCGGCGCGGCGCTGGTGGTCAGCCAGTTCACGCTGGCCGCCGACACCTCGCGCGGCAACCGCCCCGGCTTCTCGGCCGCCGCGCCACCCGATGAGGGTGCGCGCCTCTACGAGCATTTCATCGAAGCGCTGCGCGGACACGGGATCGAGGTGGCGACAGGCGAGTTCGCCGCCGAGATGGCGGTCGCCCTCGTCAATGACGGCCCCGTCACGATCTGGCTGGATATCTGAACTTCAACAGCGATCGGCCAGCTTGATCACCCAGTGCGGCCGGCCCCCGCTTTGATCGGCGAAGCCGATGCCAAGTCCGATTGCTTCGAAACGCGACCGCAGGAGGTTCCGTCGATGCGGCGGCGAGCCCATCCACGCATCCATGACCGCCGCAACACCGCGCTGGCCGCGCGCGACATTTTCGGCACCGTGGCAGGGGCGAAAATCCTGCCGAACGATGCGCGCCATGAAATCGGACCCGTCCGAGGCCTCATGCCCCATGAATCCGCGACGCGCCATGTCGCAGGCATGCGCCTGCGCCGCCTGCGACAGGCGGTACGACAGCTCGAGCGGAGCAAGCCCGG
>PWLT01000183.1 GCA_003558415.1 Hyphomicrobiales bacterium | reverse complement strand
TTCAGCAGTCGCTGGGTGGCGGCGTCGAGGTCCGAGCCGAACTGCGCGAAGGCCGCCATCTCGCGATACTGCGCCAGTTCCAGCTTGACGGGGCCGGCGACCGATTTCATCGCTTTGGTCTGCGCCGAGGACCCCACGCGCGACACCGACAGACCGGTGTTCACGGCCGGGCGGATACCCTGGTAGAACAGTTCCGTCTCGAGGAAGATCTGCCCGTCGGTGATTGAGATGACGTTGGTGGGGATGAAGGCCGACACGTCGCCGCCTTGCGTTTCGATAATCGGCAGCGCGGTCAGCGACCCCGCGCCGTGATCCTCGTTCATCTTGGCCGAACGCTCCAGCAGGCGCGAGTGCAGGTAGAACACGTCGCCCGGATAGGCTTCGCGCCCCGGCGGGCGGCGCAGCAGCAGCGACATCTGCCGGTAGGCCACGGCCTGCTTGGACAGATCGTCATAGATGATCAGCGCGTGGCGGCCATTGTCGCGGTAGTATTCGGCCATCGCGGTCGCCGAATAAGGCGCGAGGAACTGCAGCGGCGCGGGGTCCGAGGCGGTGGCGGCGACCACGGTGGTGTATTCGATGGCACCGGTTTCCTCGAGCTTCTTCACCAGCTGCGCGACGGTCGAGCGTTTCTGCCCCACGGCGCAGTAGATGCAGTAGAGCTTCTTGGATTCGTCGTCGCCCGCGGCGTCGTTATAGCTCTTCTGGTTGAGGATCGTATCAAGCGCCACGGCGGTCTTGCCGGTCTGGCGGTCGCCGATGATCAACTCGCGTTGGCCGCGGCCGATCGGGATCATGGCGTCGACCGACTTCAGACCGGTCGCCATGGGCTCATGCACCGACTTGCGCGGGATGATGCCGGGCGCCTTCACATCAGCCACGCGGCGCTCGGCGGCCTTGACCTCGCCCTTGCCGTCGATCGGATGGCCCAGCCCGTCGACCACGCGCCCCAGCAGCCCGTCGCCCACCGGCACATCCACGATCGCGTTGGTGCGCTTGACGGTGTCGCCTTCCTTGATGGAGCGGTCGTCACCGAAGATCACGATGCCGACATTGTCCTCCTCGAGGTTGAGGGCCATGCCGCGGATGCCGCCGGGGAATTCCACCATCTCGCCGGCCTGCACGTTGTCGAGGCCGTGCACACGGGCGATCCCGTCCCCGACCGAGAGGACGATCCCGACCTCTGCGACCTCGACCTCCTGGCCGAAATTCTTGATCTGCTCCTTGAGGATCGCAGAGATCTCAGCTGCTTGGATACCCATTTATCCGACCTCTTTCATTGCATTCTTGAGGGAGGCGAGCTTCGAGCGGATCGAGGTGTCGATCATCTTCGAGCCCACTTTCACGACGAGGCCACCGATGAGATCGTCATCGACGGCCGTATTCAGCTTGATTTCCTTGCCGACATTGGCCTTGAGCACCTTGGCCAGCTTGTCGGCCTGCGCCTTGGTCAGCGCCTTGGCGGACACGACTTCGGCGGTGACCTCGCCCTTCTCTGCGGCGAGGCGTTCGCGCAGGGCGCGCACGAGATGCGGCAGCACGAACAGCCGCCGGCGCCCGGCCATGAGCCCCAGCGCGTTGCGCATGATTTCCGAAAGCTCCATCGCCTTGGCCACGGCGATGATTGCACGCTCCTGATCATCGCGCCGGTAGAGCGGCGAGGCGATCACCTCGCGCAACTCGGCGCTATCGGAGAGCGCGGCGGCGAGCGTTTCCACATCCGCCTCAAGCCCCTTGAGAGCCTTTGACTCCTTTGCCAGATCGAAGATGGCAGTTGCGTAGCGCGCGGCGATGCCGGCTGAGATCGAAGCTGGTTCGGACACGTCCACCCTTTCGATTTCCAGAATCGCCCCCGCCCGCGTGTCGAATGCAAGGAATTACCCGGCGAGGGCCGGGTCGGAGGCAGCCGAAATTCGGCGAGGGTGTAGCAGAGCCTTCACAGCCCCGCAACAGCCATGCTCACGCGAAACTGTCGCGCCTGTGAGGTTTTCGCGACACACGCGCCGGGCACGCTACACGGCGGGGCGCTCAGGCCGGTTTCGGTTCGGGCATGGGGATGTCGTCAAGGACCCGCAGAGGCCGGCGTTTGCGAACGCCGATCCCGGGGCGCATGGTGGGCGGCAGCCGCTTGGACGCCTCGACCAGCAGCACCCCGCCCGTGAAGGTGGGCGACACGCGCCGGCCCAGCCGCTCCCAGAAGCGCGAGGTCCGAAGCCAGAACCGCCGTGTCGAGGGCGGCGCGAAGAGGGCGCCGAGATGACGCTGCGGCAGAAAATCCCCGCGTTCGAGAAAGGCATCGATCTGCCCCAGCGAATAGGGCCGCCCGAAGCCGAAGGGCGTGCCGTCGCGGCGCGCCCACAAGCCGCGCCGGTTGGGCAGTATGAACAGCACCCGCCCCGTATCGGCCAGAACGCGCCAGGCCTCGCACATTACCGAATAGGGGTCGTCGGAGGTCTCCAGCCCGTGCAGCAGCACCAGCCGGTCGACGCTTCCGTTCGACAGCGGCCAGTGAGTCTCCTCGCACAGTACCGATACGTTGGGCTGTCCCGCCGGCCAGGGCATCACCCCCTGCTGGCCCGGCATCAGCGCGATGACGCGCTGCGCCTGCCCGAGATAGGGGCGCAGCAAGGGCACGGCAAAGCCGAATCCCGCCACCGCCTGGCCGCGTGCATCCGGCCACAGCTCCAGCATCCGGGTGCGGATCGTCCCCTGGACCGAGCGTCCGAGCCCCGTGCGGTAATAGAAATCGCGCAGGTCGCGAACGTCGACATGCATTGCATACACCCTTCGACTGGACAACACTGGGGCGAGCATAACGCAGCAAGAAGGAAACGCCATGCCCCTGGAGATCATCACCATCCCCTGCCGGGCGGACAATTACGCCTTCCTTGTCCACGACCCCGACACCGGAGAGACCGCAGTCGTGGACGTGCCGGAGGCCGCCCCGATCGAGGCCGAGCTCGATGCCAGGGACTGGCGCCTCGACGACATCCTGCTCACCCATCACCATGACGACCACGTCGCCGGGGTGGCGGAGCTGCGCGAGATCTACCCCGGTGTACGCGTGACCGGCGCCGCCGCCGATGCCCACCGCCTGCCGCCGCTCGACCGCGAGGTGGCCGAGGGCGACACCGTCACCATCGGCGCCGAGGCCGGCGAGGTGATCGATGTGTCTGGCCACACGGTCGGTCACATCGCCTTCCATTTTCCCGCCTCGGCTGTCGCCTTTACCGGTGACAGCCTGATGGCGCTGGGCTGCGGGCGGCTGTTCGAGGGCACCGCGCCGATGATGTGGGATAGCCTCTCCAAACTCGCCGCGCTGCCCGATGACACGCTGATCTGCTCGGGCCACGAATACACGCTCAGCAACGCCGCCTTCGCCATCACCATCGAGCCCGACAACCCCGCGCTCGTGGCCCGCAAGGCCCAGGTCGAGGCCGAGCGCGAGAAGGGGCAGTTCACCGTTCCCTCCACGTTGGCCAGCGAGAAGGCCACCAACCCCTTCCTGCGCGCCGGGCTGGCCGAGGTGAAGGAGGCGCTCAACATGGTCGGCGCGCCCGATTCGGAGGTCTTCGCCGAGATCCGGCGGCGCAAGGACGCTTTCTGAAAACCGCTTGAGCCGGGTGCACCCGCCACAACCCCCTGATTCCGGGCAATCACGCAAAAAAGACTTGAAGCATGGCCAAGAACACCGAACTTTAATCCTACAGGCACACGGTCGTAACGGGGTGCCTTCCCCGCTGCGGCCCCAAGGACAGGAGCACGCATCGTGCCATCGTTTTCGAACACACTCGAGCAAGCCATCCACGGCGCCCTGGCACTCGCCAATGCCCGGCGGCATGAGCTGGCAACCCTGGAACACCTGCTGCTTTCGCTGATCGAGGAGCCCGAGGCCTCCAAGGTCATGCGTGCCTGCGGTGTCGATCTGGAAGCGATGCGCAAGACGCTTACCGACTTCATCGAGGATGATCTCTCCACCCTGGTGACGGATGTGGAGGGCTCCGAAGCGGTGCCGACCGCCGCCTTTCAGCGCGTCATCCAGCGCGCCGCGATCCATGTGCAGAGCTCCGGGCGCTCCGAGGTCACCGGCGCCAATGTGCTGGTCGCGATCTTCGCCGAGCGCGAATCGAACGCCGCCTATTTCCTGCAGGAGCAGGACATGACGCGCTATGACGCGGTGAACTTCATCGCCCATGGCGTGGCCAAGAACCCCGAATTCGGCGAAAGCCGCCCTGTCTCGGGCGCCGAGGAGGCCGAAGCCGAGCAGGCGAATGCCGAAACCGCGGAGGCCAAGGATTCGGCACTGGCGAAATACTGTGTCGATCTCAACGCCAAGTCGGTGCATGGCGATGTCGACCCGCTGATCGGGCGCACCCATGAGGTTGAGCGCTGCATCCAGGTGCTGTGCCGGCGGCGCAAGAACAATCCGCTGCTGGTGGGCGACCCCGGCGTGGGCAAGACCGCCATCGCGGAAGGTCTGGCCTACAAGATCGTCAAGGGCGAGACGCCCGAGGTTCTCGCCGGTTCCACCATCTATTCGCTCGACATGGGCGCGCTACTCGCGGGCACGCGCTACCGCGGCGATTTCGAGGAACGGCTCAAGGCCGTGGTCAAGGAGCTGGAGGAACACCCCGACGCGGTGCTCTTCATCGACGAGATACACACCGTCATCGGCGCGGGCGCCACCTCGGGCGGTGCGATGGATGCCTCCAACCTGCTCAAGCCCGCGCTTCAGGGCGGCAAGCTGCGCTGCATGGGCTCGACCACCTACAAGGAGTACCGCCAGCATTTCGAGAAGGACCGCGCGCTCTCGCGCCGGTTCCAGAAGATCGATGTGAACGAGCCTTCGGTGGATGATACGGTGAAGATCCTGCAGGGCCTCAAGCCCTATTTCGAGAAGCACCACGATATCCGCTATACCCATGACGCGGTGAAATCGGCCGTGGAGCTTTCGGCGCGCTACATCACCGACCGCAAGCTGCCCGACAAGGCCATCGACGTGATCGACGAGGCCGGCGCGGC
>PWLT01000279.1 GCA_003558415.1 Hyphomicrobiales bacterium | reverse complement strand
GTATCACGACCGTCGATGGCGCTGCTTACCCTTCCCGTGGTGATTGTGGCTACGGAAGAGGCGCTGGCGGCCGTGCCAAGCTCGATGCGCGAGGGCTCGCTGGCCTGCGGCGCGTCGAAATGGCAGACCATCCGCTATGTCGTGCTGCCCAAGGCGCTGCCGGGCATCATGACCGGCATGATCCTGGCCATGGCACGCGGCGCGGGCGAGGTCGCGCCACTGATGCTGGTGGGGGTGGTCAAACTCGCCCCTGCCCTGCCCATCGACAGCTTCTACCCCTTCATCCATCTTGATCGCAGCTTCATGCATCTGGGCTTCCACATCTTCGATGTGGGCTTTCAGTCGCGCAACTCGGAGGCGGGCAAGCCGATGGTTTTCGTGACCACGCTGCTGCTTCTGGCGCTGATCGTGGCGATGAACGCCACCGCCATTACCATCCGCAACCGCCTGAAGCGCAAATACGCGACCGGCGCGCTCTGAGCCCGCGCCGCGCATTACGGAGACAACCATGACCGATACCGCCACCATCACCGACCCTGCCGCCGCAGCCGTCGAGCCGACCGCCTATCACGTCCGCGAAGGCGGTGACGGCACCGTGCTGGACGTGCAGGATTTCAGCCTCTGGTATGGCAACACGCAGGCGCTGTTCGATGTGAACCTCAAGATCCAGAAGGGCATGGTCACTTCGCTGATCGGCCCCTCGGGCTGCGGAAAGTCCACCCTGCTGCGCAGTTTCAACCGCATGAACGACCTGGTGGATGATCTGCATATCAGCGGCCGGATCGCGACGGATGGTTTCGATATCTACGGCCCCGGCGTCGATGTGATCGCGCTGCGCAAGCGCATGGGCATGGTGTTCCAGAAGCCCAACCCCTTCGCCATGTCGATCTATGACAATGTCGCCTATCCGCTGCGCGTGGACGGGGTGACGAAGAAATCGGTCCTTGACGAGGCGGTCGAGCGTGCGCTGCAATCCGCGGCGCTGTGGGACGAGGCGAAGGACCGCCTGCAGCAAAGCGCGCTGGGCCTGTCCGGCGGGCAGCAGCAGCGCCTGTGCATCGCACGCGCCGTCGCCTCCGACCCCGAGGTGCTGTTGATGGACGAGCCCTGCTCGGCACTGGACCCGATCGCCACGGCGAAGATCGAGAACCTGATCAGCGCGCTGGCGGGTGAATACTCCATCGTGATCGTTACCCACTCCATGAGCCAGGCGGCGCGCGTGTCGCACAACACCGGTTTCATGTATCTTGGCCGCATTGTGGAGTATGGGGATACCGACACCGTCTTCACCAATCCGCGCAATGCGCGCACCGATGACTATGTGACCGGACGTTTCGGCTGAGCGGAGACAAGGGACGCCATGAACGACCAGAGCGCGGAGCCCGAGCAGGGGGTGGACCCCTCGGCGGATGCGCCCGATCCGGCCACGCGCGCGCGTGCCGCGGCCCTGCTGGCGGCGTTGCCTTTGCCGGTGCTTCTGGTCAACGCGCAGCAGCGCGTCGAGATCGCCAACCCGGTCGCCCGCGAATTGTTCGGCCCCCGCATCGCCGGGGCGCAGGTCTTCGCGCATCTGCGCCAGCCCGAACCGGTCGCGGCCCTGCAACAGGTGCTGGCGCGGCTCGATGATCCGCACGCAGCCAACGACGCCCCGGTCACCGCGCGTAAGGTCTTCTCGGGGTCCAGC
The DNA here is from genome assembly GCA_003558415.1 of Hyphomicrobiales bacterium. GTDB lineage: Bacteria > Pseudomonadota > Alphaproteobacteria > Rhodobacterales > Rhodobacteraceae > Alkalilacustris. Next base: position 3,402 of record PWLT01000279.1, on the reverse strand, counting down.
TCCGAGGCCATCCACGAGATGTCGGCGCGGGTGCTGCCGCCCGAGGCCGGGCTGCGCGGCGTTCTGGTGAGCTTTCACGATGTCAGCCACCGCGAGGAGGCCGAGCAGCAGCGCCGCGATTTCGTCGCCAATGTCAGCCATGAGCTGCGCTCGCCGCTGACCACGCTGAGCGGCTTCATCGAGACGCTGCAGGAGAGCGCGCGCGACGATCCGCAGGCGCGCGAGCGGTTTCTGGGCATCATGGCGCGCGAGGCGCAGCGCATGGCCGCGCTGGTGCAGGATCTTCTGTCGCTGTCACGCGTCGAAAGCGACGAGAAGATCCGCCCGCGCGGGCGTGTCGTTCTGGGCGACGTGCTGCGCGCCACTCTTGCGGCCCTGCGCCCGCGCCTCGATGCGGCCGGGGTGGAGGTGGTGCAGGACGCGCCGCCGGGGCCGGTGGCGGTGCCCGGTGACCGGGATCAGCTGGCGCAGGTGTTTCACAACCTCATCGAGAACGCGCTGAAATACGGCGGCTCCGGCGGGCGCATCGACATCGAAACACGGCACCACGCCTCGTATCCGGGGCTGCACGGGCCCGCGGTTGCGGTGAGTGTGACCGATCATGGCGAAGGCATCGACCCGATTCACCTGCCCCGGCTGACCGAGCGCTTCTATCGCGTCGATGATGACCGCGCGCGCGAGAAAGGCGGCACCGGTTTGGGGCTCGCCATCGTCAAGCATATCGTCAATCGCCATCGTGGTCGGCTGGTCATGCGCTCCACCCCCGGTTCGGGCAGCGCCTTCACCGTGGTGCTTCCATGCGAGTGACAACCGGCATGCGCTGTCATGAAACGGTTACAAGCGGCGTACAGATTGGGCGCCGAGACAGGAAAGGACGCATCGCGCCATGAGCAAGCCCCACACCATGAGTGCATTCGACGACGATCTGGAGAAGGTCCGCATGTCGGTCCTCACGCTCGGCGGCCGCGTCGAGGAGGCGATCCTGCGGGCCTCGCGCGCGCTGGAGCAGCGCGACGCGGATCTGGCCGCGCAGGTCGTGCGTGACGACGAGATCATCGATGGGCTGGAGGAGGACATCAACCAGCAGGTGGTCCGGCTCCTGGCGCTGCGCCAGCCCCAGGCAGGCGATCTGCGCGCGGTCATCGCGGTGATGAAGATGGCCGGCGAGCTGGAGCGCCTGGGCGACTATGCCAAGAACATGGCCAAGCGTGTCCCCGTGCTGGTCGAGGGCCCGACGGTCGAGGGGGCCGGCGCGGCACTGCGGCGTCAGGCGCGCCAGGCCGGGCAGATGCTCAAGGACATGCTTGACGCCTTTGCGCGACTCGATGTCGAGCTGGCGCAGGATGTGATCGCGCGCGATGCCGAACTCGACAACATGACCAACGCGCTGTTTCGCGAATTCATCACCCACATGATGGAGGATCCGCGCAAGATCACCGCCTGCCTGCATTACATCTTCATCGCCAAGAACGTGGAGCGCATGGGCGATCTGGTCACCGAAGGGGCCGAGCAGATCGTGTTCGTGGCCACCGGTGCGGCGCCGGGTGCGCGCGTCAAGGGCCTCTCCACGTCCGGGCTGCCGGCATCGCCGGACGGCGTGGCGCGCGATTCGCGCGGGGATAGGTGAGACCATGGCGGGGCCTCAGGCGCCGCTGGTGCTGGTGGTGGATGACGATCCGGCGCAGCGCGATCTGCTCACCTACAACCTGGAGGCGGTCGGATACCGCGTCGCCGCCGCGGCCGATGGCGAGGAGGCGCTGCTGCTCGCGTCCGAGCAGGGGCCCGATCTCATCCTGCTCGACTGGATGCTGCCGCGGCTTTCGGGCATCGAGGTCTGCCGCCAGCTCAAGGCGCGGCCAGATACGCGCGATGCCGCCGTGATCATGGTCTCCGCCCGCAGCGAGGAACCCGACCGCGTGCGCGGGCTGGATACCGGGGCCGATGACTACATTGTCAAACCCTACTCGATCTCGGAACTGCTGGCGCGGGTGCAGGCCAATCTGCGGCGCCTGCGCCCTGCCGGCACCGGCAAGGTGCTGGAGGTGGAGGGTATCCGGCTCGACCCCGGCACGCATCGGGTGCATTTCGCCGGGCAGGAGCTGCATCTCGGCCCGACAGAGTTCCGCCTGCTCGCCGCTCTGATGGAGCGCCCCGGCAAGGTCTGGACCCGTGCGGCGCTGCTTGACCGGGTTTGGGGGCGCGACATCTATGTCGACAGTCGTACCGTGGATGTGCATATCGGCCGCTTGCGCAAGGTGCTGCGCACACATGGCGGCGCGGATCCCCTGCGCACCGTGCGCGGCGTGGGCTACGCGCTGGGGTGAGTGCCCCGGGCCGTTGCCGGCCTGTCCAGCACACGCTGGGCCCGGGTATCTCCTCCCGCTGCGCGCATTCTGACTCTTGATGGTCCGCGAGCGGCCCAGGCGGGATGAAACCGATCAAACGCGGGCCGCAAGGACAGTGGTCCCCAGGCGGCTGACCCGCATATCGGCTGCGCGCCGCTATAGCGTGTTGCGTTGAGTCGGACTCATACAGTTCCGACCAGAGGGTATGCGGCCGCCCGAGGTGGGCGCGGATGCGCCCGCCTGGGGGGCGGGCGGGCGCATGCCCGGGCCGCGAGCGGCCCGGGCGAGGTGAAACCGATCAAGCGCAACGCGCTCTAGAAATGCAGCGCGCGCCCGTAGGCGTCGAGCACCGATTCGTGCATCATCTCGCTCAGCGTGGGATGCGGGAACACGGAGTTCATCAGCTCCACCTCGGTCGTCTCCAGAGTGCGGCCCACCACATAGCCCTGGATCAGCTCCGTGACCTCGGCGCCCACCATATGCGCGCCCAGAAGCTCGCCGGTGGCAGCGTCGAACACGGTCTTGATCAGCCCCTCGGATTCGCCCAGCGCGATCGCCTTGCCATTGCCGATGAAGGGGAAGCGACCGACCTTGATCTTGTGGCCCTTCTCCTTCGCCTGCGCCTCGGTCAGCCCGACGCTGGCCACCTGCGGGTGGCAATAGGTGCACCCGGCGATCGAGTCGGGATCGACGGCGTGCGGATGCCCGCCCGCGATCAGCTCGGCCACCATCACGCCCTCATGGCTGGCCTTGTGCGCCAGCCACGGCCCGTTGGTCAGATCGCCGATGGCATAGACGCCCTCGACACCGGTGCGGCAATATTCATCCGTGACGACGAAACCGCGCTCGACCTTAACGCCCAGCTTCTCAAGGCCCAGCCTCTCGGTATTGGCGATGATGCCCACCGCCGAGATCACGGTGTCGAAGTCGCGCGTCTCGGTCTTGCCGCCCCGTTCGATATGGGCCGTGACCTTGTCCTTGCCGCGATCGAGCTTGGCGACCTTGGCGCCGGCCATGATGGTCATGCCCTGCTTCTCGAACGCCTTCCGCGCAAAGG
>PWLT01000163.1 GCA_003558415.1 Hyphomicrobiales bacterium | reverse complement strand
GGGCGAGGGGCGTTTCCATTTCGAGATGTCGAGCTTGGCGCCGCGCATCTTGGCGTCGCCGTAATAAGCCCCCCATTCCCAGGCGGCGATGGCGGTGCGCACGGGGTTGCGGGCCGAAGCCACGCCCATGTCCTCGCCCGCGCCGCGCCAGGCGAAGGCGCGCACATAGGCGTCCGCCAGGCCGCTGGCTTTCAGGATCTCGGCCTTGGCTTCCTCAAGCTGATCGACCGACCAGGGGACCTCGAAATCGATCGCCTCGGCGGATTTCTTCAGCCGCTCGGAATGTTCGCGGCTTCTGAAGATGCGTCCGCCATAGGCGCGCTCGCCCTCGAAGACCGAAGAGGCATAGTGCAGCGCATGGGTGAGCACATGCACCTGCGCGTCGCGCCATGGCACCAGTGCGCCGTCCATCCAGATCACGCCGTCGCGGTCGTCGTAAGGTGCAGCCATCCTGTCCTCCCGGCCCGGAATCCCGGTATGTTTCGCGATGTTGCGCAATTTACGTCCGAAGCGGGCATAAAGTTGCGCCAAAACGTGGCATCGGTAGCAATCGATTCTTGGAAAGTCAACAAGACTGACATAAAATCGGGGTATGAAACCGCATAGCTTGGCAGGACGATCCATGACCGAAGGCGGCGCCACCTCCGGCGGCGAGAATCTGCTGTTTCTCACCGACGAGCAGCTGCGCAAGGGGATCGAGGCGATGTTCTTCGCCTATCGCGGCTTCACCGCCGATCCCGACCGTATCCTGGCGGGCAAGGATTACGGCCGTGCGCATCACCGGGCGCTGCATTTCATCAACCGTATGCCGGGGACCACCGTCTCCCGGCTGCTGGAGATCCTCGGCGTGACCAAGCAGTCGCTCAATCGCGTGCTGCGGCGGCTGATCGCCGACGGGCTGGTCGAAAGCCGGGTCGGAAACAGCGACCGGCGCGAGCGTCACCTGTATCTCACCGAGGCCGGCGCGGCGCTGGAGGCGGAGCTGTCCGAGGCGCAGCGCGCGCGCATGCGCAAGGCTTATCGCGCGGCCGGGCCCGAGGCGGTCGCGGGCTTCCGCCAGGTTCTCGAGGCGATGATGGAGGAGGAAATCCGGCATCAGTATCAGACCCTGCGGGATGGCCGCCCATGAGCACCGAGCAGGCCCCGCATCTGCTGATCGTCGATGACGATGAACGCATCCGCACGCTGCTGCAGCGGTTTCTCAAGGCGCGCGGGTTCCTCGTCACGGCGGCGCGCCATGCCGCGCATGCAAGGCGGCTGCTCAAGGGGTTGGAATTCGATCTGATCGTGCTCGACGTGATGATGCCCGGCGAGGACGGGCTGGAGATGACCCGCGCGCTGCGCAAGGGCCGTGACACGCCGATCCTGCTGCTCACCGCGCGCGGCGAGACGGATGACCGCATCGCCGGGCTCGAGGCGGGCGCCGATGACTATCTGGCCAAGCCCTTCGACCCCAAGGAGCTGTTGCTGCGCATCAATGCCATTCTGCGCCGCGTGCCCCAGGAGGCGACGCTGCCCCGGGTTCTGCACATGGGGCCCGTGCGCTACGACATGGAGCGCGGCGAGCTGTTTAGAGGTGAGAACCCGGTGCGCCTGACCGCGACCGAGGCGGCCCTGATGCGGGTCTTCGCCGAGCGGCCGGGCGAACCGCTGAGCCGCGGGCAACTGGTCGAGGATCTGGGCCAGACCCGCGGCCCGAACGGTGAGCATGCGCAGGAGCGCGCCGTGGATGTGCAGATCACCCGACTGCGCCGCAAGATCGAGGACGACCCGCGCCAGCCGCGCTATCTGCAGACCGTGCGCGGCGAGGGCTACATGCTGGTGCCCGACTGACACGATGCGCCATTATCGATCTCGCCACGGGCCGTCGGACGGGATGATCGCGCTTGCCGTTCCCGGCACGGGCTTCTAGCTTGCGGCCATGACGACACTGCTTATCACCCAGCCCGAAGATTCCCGCCACGACACCCCTGCGGGCCATCCGGAGAACCCGCGCCGGATGGAGGCGGTCCGGGCGGCGCTCGACGCGCCCGCCTTCTCCGCGCTGACGCGCGAGGTGGCCGCACCAGCGGACGAGTCGGAGGCGCTGCGCTGTCATCCGGCGCGCTATCTCGACCGGCTGCGCGCCGCGCTGCCCGAGGCCGGCACTCACGCGCTCGACGCCGACACGCATGTCTCGCCCGGCTCGCTGGACACCGCACTTGCGGGGGTTGGGGCCGCGACGCGCGCGGTGGATGCGGTGCTCGCGGGCGTGGCGGGCAATGCCTTTTGCGCCATTCGCCCACCCGGCCATCACGCCGAGGCGGAAAAGCCGATGGGGTTCTGCCTGCTGGGCAACGCGGCCATTGCCGCGAAACGCGCGCTGGATCACCACGGGCTCGATCGCGTGGCGGTCGTCGATTTCGACGTCCATCACGGCAACGGCACACAGGCGCTGCTATGGGACGAGCCGCGGGCGCGTTTCGTCTCCTCGCATCAGATGCCGCTCTGGCCGGGAACCGGCGCGCCGGAGGAGCGCGGCGCGCATGACACGATCCTCAACCTGCCGCTGGAGCCCGGCGCGGGCGGCGCGCAGTTCCGCGCCCTGTGGGAGCGCGAGGCGCTGCCGATGCTTGAGCGCTTCGCGCCCGAGTTGGTGATCATCTCGGCGGGGTTCGATGCGCATCGCGCCGATCCGCTGGCGCAGCTTGAACTCGGTCTTGAGGATTTCACCTGGATCACCGGGCGGCTGTGCGATCTGGCCGATGCGCATTGCGCCGGGCGGGTGGTGTCGTTGCTTGAGGGAGGTTATGATCTCGACACGCTGGCTGCCTGTGTCGCGGCCCATGTCGAGAGTTTGATGGAGCGCAGCCGATGACGGAAAAACCGGTCGAGGAGATGAGCTTCGAGGAAGCCATGGCCGAGCTTGAAAAGGTCGTCACCCGGCTCGAACAGGGCGAGGTCGCGCTCGAGGAGTCGATCACCCTCTATGAGCGCGGCGCGGCGCTCAAGGCGCGCTGCGATGCCAAGCTTGCCGAGGCGCAGGAGAAGGTCGAACAGATCCGCCTGGGCGAGGATGGGACCCCCGCCGGAACCGCGCCGTTCGAGAGCAAATGAGCTTTCTCGAAACCCTCACGGCGCGCGCGCCCATGATCCAGATGCGCCTGCGCGATGCGGTGCGCGAGATTCCCGCCAGCGATGTGCGCGATGCGATGGAATATGCCGTTCAGGGCGGCAAGTGTCTGCGCGGGCTGATGGTGATCGAGGGCGCGGCGCTGCACGGCATCGCCGCAGCCGATGCCGTCAACGCCGCCGCCGCGATCGAGGCGATGCATGCCTGCTCGCTCGTGCATGACGATCTGCCGGCGATGGATGACGACGATCTGCGCCGCGGCCGACCCACCGTGCATGTCAAATGGGACGAGGCGACCGCCATCCTTGCCGGCGACGCGCTGCAGACGCTGGCCTTCGAGTTGCTCGCGCGCCCCGACACCTGCCCTGACCCGCAACGCCGCGTGACCCTGATAGGCGAATTGGCGCTTGCCGCCGGGGCGCGGGGCATGGTGCTGGGCCAGGCGATGGACATCGCTGCCGAGCGCGCCGAAAATCCCCTGACGCTGGAGGAGATTACCGCGCTTCAGCAGGGCAAGACCGGCGCGTTGATCGGCTGGGCGGGGATGGCCGGGCCCAGGCTGGCGGGCGCCGATCCCGCGCCGCTGGGCCGTTATGCTGCGGCGCTGGGGCTTGCCTTTCAGATCGCGGATGACATTCTTGATGTCGAGGGCGATGCCGAGAAGGCCGGAAAGCGGCTGCGCAAGGATGCCGGCGCCGGCAAGGCGACCTTCGTGTCGCTGCTGGGGCTGGAGGGCGCGCGCACCCGCGCCGCCGAGCTTGTGGACGAGGCCGAGGCCGCGCTGTCGCCCTATGGCGCGCAAGCGGAAATCTTGCGCGAGGCTGCGCGCTTCGTTATCGCGCGTGAGATGTGAGTAATGCCTGCGGGAGCCCGGCATGAGTGAACGACCGAATACACCTCTGCTGGATCGCGTCCACACCCCCGCCGACATGAAGGAGCTTTCCGACCGGCAGTTGCGCCAGCTCGCCGATGAGCTGCGCGCCGAGACCATCGCGGCGGTGTCGCAGACCGGCGGGCATCTGGGCGCGGGGCTTGGCGTGGTCGAGCTGACCGTGGCGCTGCATGCGGTGTTCGACGCGCCGCGCGACCGCATCATCTGGGATGTGAGCCATCAGGCCTATCCGCACAAGATCCTCACCGGGCGGCGCGACCGCATCCGCACCATCCGCCAGAAGGATGGGCTCAGCGGCTTCACCAAACGCTCCGAGTCGCCCTATGACCCCTTCGGCGCCGCGCATTCTTCGACCTCGATCTCGGCGGCGCTGGGCTTTGCCGTGGCGCGCGATCTGGGCGGGGCGCCCGAGCACGGGCTTGGCGATGCCGTCGCGGTGATCGGGGACGGGGCGCTTTCCGCCGGCATGGCTTATGAGGCGATGAACAATGCAGGCGCGCTGCACAAGCGCCTGATCGTGATCCTCAACGACAACGAGATGTCGATCGCCCCGCCGGTGGGCGCGATGTCCTCCTACCTGTCGCGGCTCTATGCCGGGGCACCGTTTCAGGAATTTCGCGCCGCCGCCAAGGGCGCGGTCGGGCTGCTGCCCACGCCATTTCAGGAGGGCGCCAAGCGCGCCAAGGATCTGCTCAAACACATCACCATGGGCGGGACACTGTTTGAGGAACTGGGCTTCAAATATGTCGGCCCCATAGACGGGCATGACATGGATCAGCTCCTGCCCGTGTTGCGCATGGTGCACGAACGCGCCACCGGCCCGATGCTGATCCACGCCATCACCCGCAAGGGCAAGGGCTACAAACCCGCCGAGGCCGCGGCTGATCGCGGCCATGCCACCGCAAAATTCGATCTCGTCACCGGCGAGCAGAAAAAGGCGCCCTCGAACGCGCCGAGCTACACCAAGGTCTTCGCGCGCAGCCTGATCGCGCAGGCCGAGCGTGACGACAAGATCGTCGCGATCACCGCCGCCATGCCTGACGGCACCGGGCTCGACCTGTTCGCCGAGCGCTTCCCGCGCCGCTGCTTC
>PWLT01000371.1 GCA_003558415.1 Hyphomicrobiales bacterium | reverse complement strand
GGCAGGCGGATCTGCGGATAGACCCGTGGCAGCACGGTCTTGAGCCACCCCGTGACGCGGCCATAGCCCATGCTCTGCGCGATCGCGGCGCTGCGCGCGCTGTCGGCCTGCCCCAGCGCCGCGATGGTCATCAGCAGAAGGAAGGGCACTTCCTTGATCACCAGCCCGGCGATCAGCGCGAGTCCACCCGGGTCGCCCACCGTGAGAAGATCGGGCGGGCGCTCCCACCCCGTTGCCCAGGGCGAGAGGAGCCGCGCGATCCAGCCCGAGGGGGCGATCAGGAAGGCCAGCCCGATGGCCGCAGCCGCATGCGGCACCGCCAGCAGCGGTGCGAGCAGCCGGGTGATCGCCGCGAAGCTGCGCGTGCCCTGCCAGGCCGCGGTGATCAGCAGGGTGATGGCCAGCGAGATCAAGGTCGCTGCAATGCCGGTGACCAGGCTCAGCCGCACTGCCCCGCCCAGCCCCGGCCATGCCGCCAGCTCCCGCCAAGGCTGCAGGGACAGCCGCGTGCCGCCCAGCGCCGGCATCCAGCCGAAGGCCGGCAGAAGCACGCCGCCAAGCCCCGCTAGGACCGGAAGCGCAAGCAGCGCCAGCGTCACCGGCGGCGCGAGCCCGACCAGCCCGCCGCCCCGATACCGCAGGTGGGTCACTCCGCCACGCCGTAACGGGCGACCCAATCCTGTGTGATCGCGCTTTCCCAGCTTGGATGCGGCTCCTGCAGCGCCGGGCCGAGTTCGTCGGGCGTCAGCGTCGCCGGGCCGAGCTCAAGCGCCTCGAATTGTGCGCGCCCGTCCTCGTCGAGCAGATCCATCCCCAGCACCGTCTGAAAGCCCAGAACGTCAGGGGCCTGTGCGAGCGCCTGAATCTCGGGGTCGAGGATCAGATTGGCCAGCACCATCGCGCCGGCCTTGTGCGCGGCGTTGAAGGGGATGGCGATGAAGCTCGAATTGCCCAGCGTGCCGCCCTCGAAGACGAAGGTATCGGCGCTCTCGGGCAGTTCGAAATCGGCAATCGCCGCCGAGACCCGGCCGGGGTTGTAGGAAAACGCGATGTCGATCTCGCCATCGGCCAGCAACTGGCCCAGCCCCGGCTCGTTCTGCGGATAGGCACGCCCGGAGCGCCACAGATGCGGCGTGATCCGGTCGAGATAGGCCCAGAGCGGTTCGGTGACAGCGTCATAATCGGCCTCCTCCACCGGGCGCTGAAGAACCTGCGGGTCCTCGGCAAGCTCGATCAGCACCTGTTTGAGAAAACTCGCGCCTGCGAAATCGGGAGGCTGGGGATAGGTGAACCGGCCTGGATTGTCCTCGATCCACTCCGCCAGCGCCTGCGCGTTGCGCGGTGGCTCCGGCAGGGCCGCACTGTCGTATTCAAACACCATCCGGAACATCGCCCAGGGCGCACCGAACCCCTCGACGGGAATGGTGAAGTCGGTCAGCACGGCGGGGTTGGCCTCGGTATCGACGAATTCCCAGTTGGGGAGGTCCTCGGCGAAGGGGCCGAAGAGGAAGCCGCGCTCCTTCAATTCCTCGAAATTCGGCCCGTTGATCCAGATGGTATCGACCGCCCCGCCCGTATCCTGCCCGGCGGCGGCCTCGGAGATCACGCGGCTCACCGCATTGGCGGTGTCGGCCAGCTTCACATGCACCAGCGAGACATCATGGCGTGCCTCGAGTTCCGCGCCGACCCGCTCGATGAAATCATTGATGCGCGGATCACCCCCCCAGGCATGCCAGTAGACCGTCTGCCCCTGCGCCTCCTCAAGCACCGCGGGCCAGTCGGAAGGATCGGGCGCGGCGGTGGCGGGTGCGCCAAGCAGGCTCAGCGCAAGCGGGGCGATGGCGTAATTCGGTCGCATGGGGCTCCTGACTTACATTGGTGATGAGCTATCTATAACGCTTCGAGGGGCTGACGCGAAATGTCACGCCAGCCAACGGTGTTGTGATCGGTCGGGCGGTTACATGTGCGCGCCTGCGCACGCAAGTTCGTGAACACGAATGGAGAATCTCCAGATGCTCGACCGACATCTCAGGCCGGTGATCGACCCGCCGCTCAACCAGATGGGCCGGGTCATCGCCCGAAATGGCGGCACGGCCGACGGTGTGACGCTGCTGGGCCTCGCTGTCGGTCTTGGCGCGGCGGCCTGTATCGTGGCGGGCGAATTCGCCCTGGCCCTGGTGCTGGTGCTGGCCTCGCGGCTCGCGGACGGGCTCGATGGTGCGGTAGCGCGCGCCTCCAAGCCCAGCGATTTCGGAGGCTATCTCGATATCACCTCCGATTTCCTGTTCTACGGTGCGATTCCGGCGGCCTTCATTCTCCATGATCCCGGGGTGAATGGTGCTGCGGGGGCGGTTCTGCTGGTCAGCTTCTATTTCAACGGTGCCACGTTTTTGGGATTTGCGCTGCTGGCCGAACGGCGCGCCATGCGCAGCGACGCGCATGGGGTCAAGACGCTCTATTTCACCGGCGGGCTGCTCGAGGGAACCGAGACGATCCTGTTCTTTGTCCTGCTTTGCCTGCTGCCGCAGTATTTCGCGCCGCTCGCCTGGGTCTTCGCCGGGCTGTGCTTTCTCACAGCGTTTTCGCGGTTGCTGCTCGCGGCGAAGGTGTTTCGCGATTGACATGATCGCGCGGGGTCTCGCACATATTCGTCGTTGCGCGCGGGGAGGGCGTGACAAGCCCTGCGCGGCGCGCTAGGCGGGGCGGATGAGCATGCAAGCCCGCACCCGGATGACGATCGCCATGACCCTGCTGCTGGCGATGGCGATTGCTATCGGCACGCTCACCCCCCCGGACCAGGCGCCCCGGACGCCTTCGGGGGTCGACAAGCTGCTCCATTTCGCGGCCTTCGCGGCGCTGATCTTCCCCGCGGCTGTGCTGCGGCCGGATTTTCTGCGCTGGCTTTTGCCCGTGGGGATGATCTATGGCGGAATGATCGAGATCATCCAGCCCATTGTCGGGCGGCAGGCGGAATGGGGCGATTTCATCGCCAACACGCTCGGCGCCTTCGCGGGCGCGGGGGTGGGCTACTGGCTGCATCTGCGGGTGCTGAGTACCCGGGAGCGCCGCACCCCGCCGCAGGAGCGCTGAGGCCGCCGATCCTATCCGGCTCAGGGCTGGAAGCTCACCGGCAGGTCAAATCGGAAGCTGGCCTCGCGCAGCTCCTCCGGGGCGGCGGTAAACCGCCCCGCATCGCGCACCGCGTCGAGTGCCGCGCGATCCAGCACCCCATGTCCCGAACTGGCCGATACTGCGGCAGAGAGCAGCCTTCCGTCGCGGGCCACCTCCATGCGCACGGTCGTGGTGCCGCTGAGCCGCCGGTTGCGCGCCTCGGCGGGGTAGCGCTTGTGCTGCTCGATTCGCGCGCGGATCCCGCCACCCCAGCTCGCCAGCGCGCTCTGGCGTTCGGCGTCCGACAACGCGGCGCTCGGCGAGTCCTGCTGCGCCCCGGCGGCCGATCCTTCGCCCGCGCCGCGCGCCTGCTGAGCGGGTTGCGGGGCCGAGTCGGGTGCAGGGGCCACGGCCGGGCGCGGCGGCGAGTCCTTTGGCTGACGCTGCGCTAAAGCCGGATCGGGGCGCGGCTGTGGACGTCGGTGAGACTCGTCAGCCTTCGTAACCTGCACGCTCGGTTGCGGCAGAGGCGCGGGTACGGTCGCGCCCGCATCGCCTTGCGGCGCGTCCGGAGCCTGCGGCGCCGCTTGCGCGGTGCTTTCCGCCCGCGTGGAGGGCGGGCCATCGTCTGCCGGTGCATCGCCGGGCATCGCCGCCCCGGTAGGCAGCCCATCCGGTGCGTCCTGCGCCGTGGCGGGCACCTGCGGCCCCGGGGCGGGCAAGGTCACCTCGCCATCCGGCGGTGCCTCGGCGGCAATGGGGGGCGATTGGCTGACGGGCGCCTCGCCAGCGTCCGGCTGCACCGGAGGCGCAGAACCGGGCTCAGGGGCCGGTTCGCGCATGATCTGACCTTGTGGCACCTGCGGCCCCGCGGCGGGCAGGTCGCGCTCGCCGCGGGGCGCATCTGGCGGCGCGGGCAAGCCGCGCGGCTCAGGCGCATCCGGGGGCGATGCGTCCTGTGCCTGCAGCGGGCGCTCCCCCGCCGTCTCGGGCGGCTCGGGCGCCGCGACCGGGGAGGCGGCATCCGGCCCCTCGCCCCAGGCACGGGCGAGCGCGGCGAAGCTCTCAGGTGCGGCCTCCAGCGAGGTCAAAGCCTCGCCCCCATCGCCGCTGCCGCGCGCGCCCGGCTCGCCCGACAGGTTCGCCACCACGACCAGATGCACACCCGCCGCCAGCCCCAGGAAAACCGCCGCCTCGACAAGCCCGCGCATGCGTCTCAGCCCCCCACCGTCACAAGCCGTGCCCGCGCCACGCCCGCTTCAGACAGCCGCGCCAGAATGCGCGCCAGCTCCGCCCCGGCAAGATCGGTATCGGCGCGAATCACCAACGTCTCCTCCGCCGACACATGCGCGGCCAGCGCCTCCCACACCGCCGCGTCGCGCGCCTCGCCATAGGCCAGCCGCCCATCCGCCGCGACATGAAGCGCGGCCCCCGCCTCGGGCGCGGCGCTCTCGGACGCCTCCGGCGGGGTCACCTCGAAAGGATCGGGCGGCGCGATCCGAGCCGTCATCAGAAAGAAGATCAGCAACAGAAAGACGATGTTGATCATCGGCACGACGCTTTCCCGCCCGCCCCGTCGCGGCCGCGGTGGTGCGATATTGAAACCCCGCCTCACGGCGCCCACCCGAGGCCACTGCGCCCCATGTCGCAACCGCTACCCGGCACGACCGCCGCGCACTGGCCAGGCATGCGCGCAGCCTCCATCTTCTTCGTCAAAATATCCCCGCCGGAGGCATCCGCCGCGGCCACGTGCGCCTCCCGCGCCGCCTGTCGCCGCCACAGACCATATGCGCCCGCGAGCATCATTCCACCAGCACCAGCCGGGTCAGGCCCGCAGCGGTGAGCCCCTCCATCACGGCGACGACTCGCTGAAGCCCCACCCCCTCGCCCGCGCGGATGAGAACCGGATCGCCGTTATCCTCCATGATCGGGGCGAGCGCGGAGGCCAGCGTCGCCTCGTCATGTGCCACGCCGTTGAGCAACACAGCCTCG
>PWLT01000068.1 GCA_003558415.1 Hyphomicrobiales bacterium | reverse complement strand
CCCGACCAACCACGACGCGAGACCGCGCCGTGCGCCCGCCCTCAGTTGATCAACCCGGCATGGCGCATCGCCGCGTCGATCTGTGCGGCCACGCCCTCGGTGACGCCCACAAGCGGCAGGCGCAGCTCGTTCCCACAGCGGCCCAGCCGCGAGAGCGCGTATTTCGCCCCCGCCACGCCGGGCTCGATGAAGATCGCGCGGTGCAGCGGCATGAGCCGGTCCTGATACTCGAGCGCCGCCGAGTAATCGCCGCGCAGTGTCGCCTCCTGAAACTCGGCGCATAGCCGCGGGGCGACATTGGCGGTCACCGAAATACAGCCTACCCCGCCATGCGCGTTGAAACCCAGCGCCGAGGCATCCTCTCCCGAGAGCTGGACGAAATCGACCCCGCAGGTCTCGCGCTGACGCGAGACGCGCACCACGTCGCCGGTGGCATCCTTGACGCCGATGATGCGCGGCAGCTTGGCCAGCTCGCCCATCGTCTCGGGCCACATGTCGACGACCGAGCGGCCGGGGATGTTGTAGATGATGATCGGCAGCTCGCAGCAATCGTGGAGGATGCGGAAATGCTCGATCATCCCGGCCTGGGTGGGCTTGTTGTAATAGGGCGTGACCACAAGCGCGGCATCGGCGCCGACGGCCTCGGCATGGCGCATGAAGCGTATCGCCTCGGTCGTGTTGTTCGACCCCGCCCCGGCGATCACGGGGACGCGCCCGGCGGCGGCCTTGACGACCTCCTCGATGACGCGCTCGTGCTCCTCGTGGCTCAGCGTCGGGCTCTCGCCGGTCGTGCCCACCGGCACGATGCCGTTGCTGCCCTCGGCGACATGCCACTCCACCAGCGCGCGCAGCGCATCGAGATCGAGCGCACCATCCTTGAACGGTGTCACCAGCGCGGGAATGGAGCCCTTGAACATCGCGCCTGTCCTCCTAGATGGCGTTCCGGCCGGCCCCTGCGGGGGGCGTCGTAGGCCCGCGACGGCTGCGCGCAGCCTAGTCGCTGCCGCCGGTGTTGCCAAGTTTGTGTTTTGCCCTTCGGCGCTGCGCCGTTAGACTGACGGGCCAGAACATTCAAGCCGAAAGCCGCACGAATGACGCGACTCATATTCCGCGCCCTTGTGGCCTTCTGCCTCCTGCTGCCCGCCGTGGCAGCCGCCCAGAACATCCCGCCCCCCGATCGCGCCGCCGCGCGGTTGAGCATGGCGCTCGATCAGGCGCGCGGGGGCGACTGGGCGAGCGCACGCGGCACCGCGCGCATGGCCGGCCCGCTCGCCGAGGCGGTCATCGACTGGCACCGGCTCAGCGACGGTCATGGCGACTGGCGCGAGGCGGTGCGTTTCCTCGAGCGCTACCCCGACTGGCCCGGCCGCGCGGCAATCCGCCGGACGGGTGAGCGCTCGCTTGCTCGCGGTGCTCCGCCGGAAGATATTCTGGCCTATTTCGAGTCGGACGCCCCGGCCACGTCGGTGGGTGCGCTGACGCTGGTGGTGGCGCTCGAAACCCTTGGCGAGCTGGATCGTGCGCGGGAAGAAGCGGTGCGCATGTGGCGTGAGATGCGCCTCGACGAAGCGGTAGAGGCGGCGCTTCTGGCGCGCCACGCGGGCGCTCTCGCCCCGCATCACACCGAACGGCTCGATATGCTGCTGTGGGAGGATGCGCGCGCAGCCGCCGAGCGGATGCTGCCGCGTGTGGATGAGGGGCAGCAGCGGCTGGGCCAGGCCCGGCTGGCGCTGCAGGCGCGCGAGCCGGGCGTCGATGCGCGTGTCGCCGCGGTGCCCGACTCGCTGGCAGGCGATGCCGGGCTTGCCTGGGCGCGCTTCGACTGGAGGATGCAGAATGGCCGCCATGACGCCGCGGCGGAGTTGCTGCTTGAGCGCTCGGCGCAGCCCGATGGGCTCGGCCGGCCCGAGCAATGGGCGCGGTGGCGCACCTATCTGGTCAGACAGGCGCTCGGGGATGGGCGGGCGCAGCGTGCCTATGAGCTTGCGGCTGGGCACGGGCTGGATGGCGGCGCAAGCTTTGCCGATCTCGAATGGCTCGCCGGGTTCATCGCGCTGCGCCATCTCGACCGGCCCGAAACCGCGCTGGGCCATTTCCAGACCCTGCGCGTGAACGTAAGCACCCCCATCTCCCTCGGGCGCGCCGGCTACTGGGAGGGGCGTGCGCATGACGCAATGGGCGATAGCGAGAGCGCGCGCGCGGCCTATGCCTTTGGCGCCGAGCATCAGACCAGCTTCTATGGGCTGCTTGCCGCCGAACGGGCCGGGATCGCGATGGATGCGGCACTTGCCGGCGAGCCGGAACATCCGAACTGGACCGAGCAGGTTTTCGCCGAGGCGCCGCTGTTTCGCGCCGCGATGCTGCTGCGCGACGCGGGGCGCTGGCACCTCGCGCGGCGCTTCATACTGCAACTGGCCTTCCGGATACCTGTGGAGGAGCTGGGCTCGCTGGGCGATCTCGCGCTTGCGCTTGATGAGCCCAACTGGGCGGTCAATATCGGCAAGATCGCGGCCTCGAGCGGTGTGATGCTGGCACGGGCGTCCTATCCGGTGACCGATCTGGCGGAGATGGACCTGCCCGCACCGCGCGAGCTGACGCTGGCCATTGCGCGACGCGAGAGCGAATTCGACGCGGGCGTGGTCAGCCCTGCGGACGCCCGCGGGTTGATGCAGGTCCTGCCGGGCACCGGCGAGATGATGGCGCGCCGGCTGGGCATCGACTTTGTCGAGGGGCGTATGCTGTCAGACCCGGTCTACAACGCCCGGCTCGGCGCAGCCTATCTCGACACGCTGTCCGAGGAGTTCGGCACCGCCGCGGTGCTGCTGGCGGCGGCCTACAATGCCGGACCGGGGCGGCCCCGGCGATGGGTGCAAGAGCTTGGCGATCCGCGCGACCCCTCGGTTGACCCGGTGGACTGGATCGAGAGCGTCCCCTTCGCCGAGACGCGCAACTACATCATGCGCGTCATGGAATCGCTCTTCGTCTATCGCGCGCGGCTATCCGGCGAGCCCGTCGAGATCACCCTTTATGATGCGCTCAACGGCAGCTGACCTGGTGCCGCGCGATCCGGGCGGCGCCAGGAGGAAAGCGAGTCATGCCTCCGGCGGGGATATTTGGGCGAAAAAGAAGGGTGCAAGTCCCATCCCGGATGGTTGGATTTCTCCTCGGTTCTCGGCCCTGTTCATGGAATGATCGGCGCTGAGGGGTGCTCGGGACGGGGTGCGACCAGACTGATTTCACCTTCACAAGCAGGCCATGACGACCCCGAAGGTGCGCACGGCGATGCCGACCTGCCGTGCGTAGCCGACGAATCCGCAGGGGGCCATGCACCGATGGGTGGATGGCGCCCCGAGCGAGCAGCGTCGCGCGACAGCGTTCCGGTGCCGGCCACAACCGCGGCGGCGCGGGCGCGCTGGCAGCAGTTGAGCCCGCCGCCAGCGCCCTGTGGACTTGCGTCAGGCCGCGGCGCTGCGCCCCGCGATCCGGCCCATCACCAGACACATCGTGAGCGCACCGCCGCCGATATAGTCCTCGAAGAATGGCGCGCCCGCGCCTTCGCCGGCGGCGTAAAGCCCGGAAATCGGCCGCCCGTCATGTTCGAGCGCCTGGGCGTTCTCGTCGATCATGATCCCCCCGAAAGTCAGGGTGATCCCCGGCGTGAGCGGGTGCAGCGCGTAGAAGGGCGGTGTGTCCACGGGGTTGGCCAGCATCGCCTTGGGCGGCGAAGCACCCGGCGCGGCTCCGTTCTCGATCGCTGCGTTGAACTCCGCGATCGTTGTCGCGAACGCCTCCGCCGGAAGTCCGACCTGCTCGGCCAGATCTTCGAGCGTGTCGGCCTCGAAGATGTCGAGCCCGAGCCGCTCGAAATTGCCCAGCACGCCCTCGACGGCGGCGATCTCGGCGATGGTGCTGTCCATGACCAGCGTGGTCAGCCCCTCGGGCTGGTCCAGAACCGCCTTGCCGTGCGCCACATAGCCGCGCGATTCATCGACGAAGCGCTGCCCATCGCGGTTGATGCTCACCGCGAAGGGGATTGCACCGGCGGGCTGGCCCGCTGCGGTGGATTCGGGCGAGACGGCGGCGATGTGCAGCGCCATCAGGCCGCCGAGCCCCTTGAGGCCCGCGCCCGCGGCTTCGGCCATGCGGTGCCCGTCGCCGGTTGCGCCGCGATAGCCGCGCACCATGAGCGCCCCGGCATTGGGGTCGGAATAGGCCTCGAGCATCTGGGTGTTGGCACCATAGCCGCCCGTGGTCAGCACCACCGACCGCGCGGCGTAATCCACGAGCCCCTGCGGACCCGATGCGCGCACGCCGCTGACCGCGCCCTGGTCGTTCATGATCAGCTGCTGTGCCTTCGTCTCAAGGATGACGGTGCCGCCGGCGTTTTCGATTGCTTCGCTCAAGCGGGTGAGCATGGGTAACATCCCCAGCCAGGTTTGCGGTCCAACCGTACGGTTTCGGGTCGCATAGGTGGGGCTGTCCCTCCATTCGAGAAACTCAACGCCATGTGATTCCAGCCAAGCGGCATCGGTGTGGATGTTGTTGGCCATGTGGGTGAAGATCGTGGTGTTGCCACGCTCTAGACTTATGCGCACGTGATCCCTGATATAGGCTTCTTGTGCCTCGGCAGTGTCCTCTCTAGGAAACGAGAAGCCACCGCCTGCGAGCGCCGAGTTGCCGCCAACCCTGCTGGCCTTTTCTAGCAGCGCCACGCTTGCGCCGGCCTCGGCGGCCTCCAGGGCTGCCGCAACCCCGGCCATCCCGCCGCCGATCACCACGACGTCGTATTCTTCCCGTGCCTCCGGCTCGGGCAGAAGCGCGGCCTCGGCGCGGCTGACGCCCATAGCGCCGGCCAGTCCGGCGCCCGCACCGGCCCCGATTGCCGTGAGCACGCTGCGTCGGCCAATGCTGTTGCCCTTGGAGTTATCCATTTCGTCCTGCATATTCATCCTCGCTTCCACAAATGACAAACTTGGGCGCACCCCTCGCAAGAGGTCGTCGGCCTGCGGCCTGCCCTGTCGATGGTGAGGGGTCCGCTCGGCAGCCTTTCGCCCGGGCTCTCGTCTGTTCCAGGACATGACACCCATCACGTCACGGGCGACACCCTGTCACGATG
>PWLT01000397.1 GCA_003558415.1 Hyphomicrobiales bacterium | reverse complement strand
CTCGCTTGGTGCGGGTTCGTCGGCAGGCGGCCCTGCCACCTCGACCGGGGCATCATCGGGTTGCTCGCGCGGGTCCGAGGAACCCTGTTCGGCTGGTGCCGCGATAGCTGCTGCATCATCGGGGCGCGGGGCCGGGCTGGGCGCCTGCGCGTTCTCGGCCAGTGCCACGACGATGTCCTCGCTGCGCGGCTGTGGCAAGACTTCGGGCTCCGGCTCTCCCGCCGCTTCTGACGCGGCCTCCGACACCGCATCGGACACCGCGTCCGATATCGCGTCCGGCACCGCCTCCGCCTCCGGCGCAAGCGCGGCGAATTCTTCGGGGCGGGCCTCGGGCACCACCGGCGGGATGGCGCCCGGCTCGGCCTCGGCAAGCGCCGATTCGGCCTGTGCCGCGTTGAGCGCGGCGCCCACGCTTTCGCGCAGGGCGAGGAGCATTTCCTCGGGCGGTTCGTCCTCGGGGCGCGGGCGCAGGCGGGGCAGGGGGCTGCGCTCCACGGTCACGTTGACGCGGATGATCCGCCCCGCGCTCGCGCTCGTGCTGCCGGTTGCGCCGTAATTGGGCGCGGGCGGACGACGCACCGCCACCTGCGTCGGCGCGCGCGAGAACCCGAGATCGAGCAACTCGGCCATCTTGGCGTTGCGATGCGCGACCGATTGCCCGCCGAACACCGTGGCGATGATGCGCTTGCCGCCGCGCTCGGCCGAGCCCACCAGATTGAATCCGGCGGCGCGGGTATAACCGGTCTTGATCCCGTCGGCGCCGCGATAGGCGTCGAGGAACCGCCGGTTGGTGTTGACCACCTGGGAAATCCCGGCATGGGTCGAGCGGCGCGAGAAGAGATTGTAGTATTGCGGATAGTCGAAGAAGAGCTGACGCCCGAGAATGGTCATGTCGCGCGCCGTCGAGAGATGCTGGGGATGGGTCAGGCCGTGGGCGTTCTTGAAGGTGGTGTTCTCCATCCCCATGGCGCGCGCGGTCCGGGTCATGCGCTCGGTGAAGGCCGCCTCGCTGCCCGAGATCGCCTCACCGATCGCTGTGGCCGCGTCATTGCCCGAGCGCACCGCTGCGGCGCGGATCAGATAGCGCAGGGCAATCCTCTGCCCGGGGCGCAGCCCCAGGCAGGAACAGGGTTCGGAGGCCGCATTGCGCGAGATCGTCACCTGCGTATCGAGCGTGATCTCGCCGTTCTTGACCGCCTCGAAGGCGATATAGAGCGTCATCATCTTGGTGAGCGAGGCGGGGTGCAGCCTTGTGTCGTGGTTGCGCGCGAAGAGGATCTCGCCCGAACGGGCATCCATGACCACCGCCGCATAGGGCGCCGCGACTGCCATGACCGGCATCGCGAGGAGGACAAACAGCACACATACCAAACCCAGGACGCGCCCGGGCACTTGTCTGACGGAAGGGATCACAGCCCTCGCCCTTTTCCTGCCTTCGCGCCCCTGGTCTTTGCCGCCGGGGGTCGCACTGCCAAGTTTCAGGTTATCACGGGACTGCGTGGCGCAAAACCTTTTTCTACAGGGAGTTTCGCGCCACAATTCAGACATGTTTTACCCCTTTCGGGCGCTCAACTGCCGTCGATCCAGGCGATCAGATCGGGCAGATATGTGAGGTTGGCAAGGCGCCGAAAGCGGGCATGCGTGCTGGGGGGCTCGGCATGTTCGAGCGCCCAGGGCTCGCCATGGGGGACATGCACGCCCCATCCGCCTGCCATGATCGGCGGGATCACGTCGGAGCGCAGGGAGTTCCCGACCATAAGCGCGCGCTCGGCCCCCGCCCCGTGGCGGTTGAAGACGCGCGCGTAGATCTCACAGGTCTTGTCGCTGACGATCTCCACGGCGTCGAACAGATCCCCCAGCCCCGACTGGGCGAGCTTGCGTTCCTGATGGAGCAGATCGCCCTTGGTGATCATCACGACCCGGTAGCTGCCGGCAAGCGTCTCGACGGTCTCGCGCGCGCCGGGAAGCAGTTCGATGGGATGGTCGAGCATCTCGCGCCCGGCTTCCATCAGCTCGGCGATGACGCTGGCGGGAACGCGCCCCTCGGTGACCTCGATCGCGGTTTCGATCATCGACAGGACAAACCCCTTGACCCCGAAGCCGTAACGCCCGAGGTTGCGCCGCTCGGCATCCAGCAGGCGCTCGGACAGATGATCGGGGTCTGCGTGATCTCGCAACAGGTCGCGAAAGCGCTCCTGAGTGAACCGGAAGTAGCGCTCGTTGTGCCAAAGCGTGTCGTCGGCATCGAAACCGATCGTCGTGAGCGTCGCGGCGATGATCCGGTCCTCCGGCGCGGGCGGGGCGTTCGCCCCTTTTCTCGAACCCATGAACGGTTATATTCTATCGCCATGAAAGCGCATGCACCAGATGATGATTTGATCGCGAAACTGTCCCGCCCCTGGGTCCTGTCCGGCGATGACGACGGGGATGACGGCAAGCGCGAGGGCGATGCCGAGATCGTCACGCGCACGCGCACCCGCACGCAGCGCCCGCCGCTCTACAAGGTGCTGCTGCTCAATGACGATTACACGCCCATGGAGTTCGTCGTGCATGTGCTGGAGCGTTTCTTCGGCATGAGCCACGGGCAGGCCTTCGAGATCATGCTGACGGTCCACAAGCGCGGCGTGGCCGTGGTGGGGGTGTTTTCCTTCGAGGTGGCCGAGACGAAGGTCGCGCAGGTGATGGATTTCGCTCGCCGCCACCAGCACCCGCTGCAATGCACCATGGAAAAGGAATAGGGGGCACCCGGCCGACATGGCGGTGAGCGATCCCCGAGCGGCGCGACTCGCGCTGGCGCTGGGCGAGGCAGGGCTGGCCCTGCCGCGCGACGGGCGCATTGCCGTGTTCGGCCCGCGCGCAGGCGACGATCTTTCAATGTTGGATCGCGCGCGGGTGCATATCATCCAGGGATTTCGCCCCGATCACGATGCGTTCGCTGCGGCAGGCTGGACCACCGGCGTGGCGCCGGACGGCCGCTACGCCGCGGTGCTGGTGTGCCTGCCACGCGCCAAGGCGGCGGCGCGCGATCTCATCGCGCAGGCCGCCGAGGTCACCGACGGACCGCTGATCGTGGATGGCCAGAAATCCGAGGGCATCGATTCGCTGTTGCGCGAGAGCCGCGCCCGCGCGGATGTGTCGGCGCCGGTATCCAAGGGGCATGGCAAGCTGTACTGGATGGCTACGCCGGGTGCGGCATTTGCCGACTGGCGCGCGGTCCCGCAGCAGGTGGAGGGGGGATTCGTCACCCTTCCGGGCGTGTTCTCGGCTGATGGGCCCGATCCGGGCTCGCGGCTGCTCGCCGAGGCACTGCCGGGGCGGATCGGCGCCCGGCTGGCTGATCCGGGCGCGGGCTGGGGCTGGCTGGCGGCGCAGTTGCTTGAGCATGACGGCGTGGAAGAGGTGCATCTGATCGAGGCCGATCACGCGGCGCTGGAATGCGCGCGCCGCAATATCAGCGATTCGCGCGCGCGCTTTCACTGGGCTGATGCGACGCGCTTTCGCCCCGATGAGCCCTTCGATGCGGTGGTGATGAACCCGCCCTTTCATACCGAGCGCGCCGCAACCCCCGAATTGGGCGTGGATTTCATCGCTTCGGCGGCGCGGATGCTGGCACCGCAGGGCACGCTGTGGATGGTGGCCAACCGGAGCCTGCCATACGAGCGCGCGCTCGGCGCGGCGTTTCGCGACATCGCAGAGCTTGCGGGCGATGGCCGATTCAAGCTGTTTCGCGCCGCTCGGCCCCGGCCGCCTTCGGGTGCTCGCAAGCGCGGGTGAGTTGGCATAGGGTGGCGGCTGCGGAATCAGCCAGCGAGGGCGCATGAGTTTTTCCATCGAAGGCCGCACGGCCATCGTGACGGGGGCGGCGAATGGGGTCGGGCTCGCCATTGCGCGGCATTTCGTCGATCAGGGCGCGAATGTGGTGTTCGCGGATCTCGACGAGGCGCGCCTGGAGAAGGAAATCGGCGACATCGCCAAGAAGGAGGAGACGGTTCGCCTGTTCAGCGGCGATCTGCGCGAAAAGCTGACCGTCGCCAATCTGCTCTCGGCGACCGTCGATGCCTTTGATCGCGTGGATATTCTGGTCAATGCCTCGCGCCAATGCGTGCGCTCCGATCCGCTTTCGCCCGAGGACGATTCGGTCGAGCTGCTGCTCCAGCAGAACCTCATGACCAGCCTGCGGCTGAGTCAGGCGGTGGCGCGGCGCATGATCGCGCAGGCCGAGAAGGAGAGCGGCGATGCCCGCAGCAACGGGGCGATCATCAACCTCTCGTCAATCGCGGCGCGGCGCACCCAGCCCGAGCTGCTGGGCTATTCGATCAGTTCCGCCGCGCTCGATCAGATGACGCGAGCGCTGGCTGTGGCGCTGGCCGAATACCGCGTGCGCGTGAATGCCGTGGCCTTCGGTTCGGTGATGAGCGCCAGCCTCAAGGGCCAGATCCGCGATCACGCCGATTACCGCGCCGAGATCCGCGACAACACGCCGCTCTCGCGCATCGCCGCGCCCAGCGAGGTGGCCGAGGCGGCGCAGTTTCTGGCCTCGGACGGCTCGTCCTTCATGACCGGGCAGATCGTGACCGTGGATGGCGGGCGTACCCTGATCGATCCGGTGGACGCACCGGCGCATTGAGGGCCGCGCTCAGGCCCCCTCGAAGGCGCAGAGCGCATGCACCGACATGCCCAGCGCTTCCAGACGCTTGCGCCCGCCCAGCTCCGGCAGCTCCACCACGAAGGCGCAGCCGGCAACCTCGGCGCCCAGCCGCTCGATCAGGCGTATGCCGGCCTCGGCGGTGCCGCCGGTGGCCAGCAGGTCGTCCACCAGAAGCACGCGCGCGCCGGGCTCCAGCGCGTCGTCATGCATCTCCATCACCGCCTCGCCGTATTCGAGCTGGTATTCCTGCGCGATCGTCGCGGCGGGGAGCTTGCCCTTCTTGCGGATCGGCACGAAGCCGGTGCCGAGCTGATGCGCCACCGCACCGCCGAGGATGAAGCCGCGCGCCTCGAGCCCCGCGACCTTGTCGATGCGCTCGCCCGCATAGGGGTGCAGCAACTGATCCACCGCCATGCGGAAGCCGCGCGCATCCGCAAACAGTGTGGTCACGTCGCGGAACATGATCCCCGCATGCGG
>PWLT01000184.1 GCA_003558415.1 Hyphomicrobiales bacterium | reverse complement strand
GCGGCCTTATACGCCGCCCCGGCCTCGGGGTCAAAAACCCGGGGCGCCGGCTGGGCGTGGTTGTGCCGATTTGGCGATCACAACTTGGCGACGGGCGCGCATTCGGGAGCGCCGAAGCCGTGAGGTGTTCGTGCGAATTCCTCCCCGTTTGCCTGGTGGACGGTAGCGGCGTGCGCGCAGTGCGCAGCCTTCGGCAATGAGAGCGCTGCGATGGGGCGCTCGGGCAGCGCGCGGGCGGCGACCACGCCCCGATGGCCGGGGCGTGGTCTTGAGCGTCAGTCCTGCAGCCGGTCGGTAACCGCGTGGGTCCAGGCGCCATCGCCCGGATGCTCGGTAATCACCGGGTCCGACCCGCCCGCGAGCAGGCTGTCGACCGTGCGCTCGAAATCGGCCGGGTCGAGCACCGGCGACTCGCCCAGCAGAAGCGCGACCTCCTCCATCATGCGGACCTGATGATGAAGTTGCTGCGCGCCGGTTTCGTCATAGTCGATGACGATCTCCCCGGCCTCCTGCGGATCGGCCGCGGCATCGGCCCAGCCGCGCATCGAGGCCTCGACGAAGCGCGCCATGCGGTCGACGAAATCGGGATCGTCGAGATTTTCCTCGAGCACCCACAGCCCGTCCTCGAGCGTCGCCACGCCCTGATCCTCGTACTTGAAGGTGATGAGTTCGTCCTCGCCGATCCCGGCATCGATGATCTGCCAGTATTCGTTATAGGTCATCACCGAAATGCAGTCGGCCTGGCGCTGGAGCAGGGGGTCGACGTTGAAGCCCTGGCGCAGCACCTCGACGCCGTCCTCGCCGCCCTCGGTGGGGATGTCGAGCTGGCTCATCCAGCTCAGGAAGGGATACTCATTGCCGAAGAACCACACGCCCAGGGTCCGGCCGCGGAAATCCTCGGGGCTGGTGATCTCGGTATCCTCGAGACAGGTGAGCATCATGCCCGAGCGCGCATAGGGCTGGGCGATGTTGACCAGCGGCAGCCCCGCCTCGCGCGCGGCGAGGGCTGCGGGCATCCACTCCACGATCACGTCGGCGCCACCGCCCGCGATCACCTGGGGCGGCGCGATGTCGGGCCCGCCGGGACGGATGGTCACGTCCAGCCCGGCCTCCTCGTAATAGCCCTTCTCGAGCGCCACATAGTAGCCCGCGAACTGCGCCTGCGTGACCCATTTGAGCTGCAGCGTGACCTCGTCGAGATCCTGCGCCGCCGCGCCGCCTGCAAGCATCGTCCCGGCAAGCAGGGCGCCGGTCAGTTTCAATGTTTTCGTCATTTTCTTTCCTCCGTGTTGGCCACCCCCAAAGACGGGGGCGGGTTTCGTTATCGTCCGCGCTGGGAGGGGTGCCAGAAGGTCACCCGGCGCTCCAGCGCGGCCCATACACCGTAGAACGCCGATCCGGCGATCGCCGCCACGGTGATCTCCGCCCAGACCATGTCGAGTTGCAAGCGCCCGACTTCGGTCGAGATGCGAAAGCCCATGCCCCGCGTCGGAGAGCCGAAGAATTCGGCCACGATGGCGCCGATCAGGGCAAGTGTCGAGCAGATCTTGAGCCCGTTGAAGATGAAGGGCATTGCCGCCGGCAGGCGCAGCTTGAACAGGCTCTGCCAGTAGCTCGCCGACCATGTGTGCATCAGGTCGCGCTGCATCGCACCGGCCGCCGAAAGCCCCTGCACACTGTTGACCAGCATCGGGAAGAACACCATCGCCACCACCACGGCCGCTTTCGAGGGCCAGTCGAAGCCGAACCACATCACCATGATCGGCGCGGTGCCCACGATCGGCAGGGCGGCCACGAAACTCCCCACCGGAAGCAGCCCGCGCTTGAGAAACTGCGAGCGATCAACCAGCACCGCGACAAGCAGTGCCGCGGCCACCCCGATGGCGAAGCCAGAAAGCGCGCCCTTGACGAAGGTCTGCACGAAATCGATCCAGAGTATGTCGGCGCTGCGCGCGATGCGCTCGCCGATCACCGAAGGCGCGGGCAGGATGACGCGGGGCACGTTGCCCGCCGTCACCCCCACCTGCCACAGCCATAGCAGCGTGGCGCCGAAGATCGCGGGCGTGGCCAGCCCCTGTACCCGCTTGAGCGCGTTCGCGCGCGGCGTCAGATCGGCCAGCCAGGCCACATACATCCAGGCCCCCAGCCAGGTGGCGATCATCGCCAGCCAGAACGACCCTGACGCCGGTGGAGCCGCGTCGCCAACCAGGCTTGCCGCCGCGAGCAGCAGTCCCGCCCCGGCGATCACCAGCGCCCCCGCGAGCGGCAATCCGCGCTGTCCCATCACGCCTGCGGTCGCCGCCAGAATGAGCCCGAACATGGCCGCAAAGGAGGGAACCGTGCCCTCGGCAAGCGGATAGGTAACGGCGGCGAGCACCAGCGCGCCCAGCATCGCCCAGAGCTGCCCGCGCCCGGCAGCCGGCACCGAAGCGGCGCCCGTATCCTGCACCACGCTCATTGCGCCATCCCCATGCGTTTGAGCGTGATGCGCTGGATCAGCCCGATGAGCCCCACGAGGCTCGCCGCCAGGATCGCCGCGGCAAAGAGCGCCGACCAGATCTGGATCGTCTGCCCGTAATAGCTCCCCGACAGCAGCCGCGCGCCGAGCCCCGCCACCGCGCCGGTCGGCAGCTCGCCCACGATCGCCCCGACGATAGAGGCGGCGATGCCCACCTTGAGCGAGGCGAAGAGATAGGGCATGGACGAGGGCCATCGCAGCTTGGCGAAGACCTCCGCGCGCGTCGCGCTGTAGGTCTTCATCAGGTCGAGCTGCATCACCTCCGGCGCGCGCAGGCCCTTCACCATGCCCACGACCACGGGAAAGAAGCTCAGATAGGCCG
This sequence comes from Hyphomicrobiales bacterium, assembly GCA_003558415.1. Classification (GTDB taxonomy): domain Bacteria; phylum Pseudomonadota; class Alphaproteobacteria; order Rhodobacterales; family Rhodobacteraceae; genus Alkalilacustris. Next base: position 2,285 of record PWLT01000184.1, on the reverse strand, counting down.
AGATGATCGCCTTGGGGATGATCCCGGTGATGCCCACCGCGTTGAACACCACGATGATCATCGGCGCGATGGCGAGGATCGGGATGGTCTGGCTGGCGATGGCCCAGGGCATGACCGACTGGTCCATCGCCCGGTTATGCACGATGCCGATCGCCAGGAGGATCCCCATCCCCGTGCCGAAGGCAAAACCCAGCAGCGTGGCCGAGAGCGTCACCCAGCCGTGATAGATCAGGGAGCGATTTGACAGGCTGCCGGTGTTCCAAAGCCCGCGCCGGCCGGTCGCCTCCTCCACCACGGTCGAGTTCCACAGCTCCACCGCCACCTGATGGGGCGCCGGCAGGCGCGGGCGGTCCTGGCTCATCGTGTCGGCCACAAGCGTCGGAAAACTGAGCTCTTCACCGGCGCGCTGGGCCTGATCGCGCGTCCATTGCCCGTTCATGGGAACGCAGGCGATGTACCACAGCGAGAAGATCACCGCGACGACGGTCAGGACGGGGATGGCCGAGCGCCTCATGCGCAGCCTCCGCGCCGGTTTGTGGCGCCTTGTGCCGTCATGGCGCCGGCCATGGCCTCACACCGCATCGCTCATTCCCTCGCGCAGCCCCTCGCGCACCCGATGGGCAACCTCGATAAATTCCTTGGTGTCGCGGATCTCCAGCGGGCGCTCGCGGGGCAGGGGGCTCTCGATCACGTCGGTGATGCGCCCCGGGCGCGGCGACATCACCACGATCCGGGTCGAGAGATATACCGCCTCGGGGATCGAATGGGTGACGAAACCGATGGTCTTGGACGTCGCGGCCCAGAGCCGCAGCAGCTCCTCGTTGAGCCGGTCGCGCACGATCTCGTCGAGCGCGCCGAAGGGCTCGTCCATCAGCAGGATGTCGGCATCGAAGGCCAGCGCCCGCGCGATGGAGGCGCGCTGCTGCATCCCCCCCGAGAGCTGCCAGGGAAACTTCTTCTCGAAGCCCGTCAGTTCTACCAGATCCAGAACCTCGGCCACGCGGCGGCGCTGCTCGTCGCGCGAATAGCCCATGATCTCGAGCGGCAGCCGGATATTGCCCCCGATGGTGCGCCACGGGTAGAGCCCCGCGGCCTGGAACACATAGCCATAGGCGCGCGCCTTGCGCGCCGCCTCGGGGGTCATGCCGTTGACCGTGATGGTCCCCGCCGTGGGCTGTTCCAGATCGGCGACGACGCGCAGGAATGTCGTCTTGCCGCAGCCCGAGGGGCCGATGAAGCTGACGAAATCGCCCTTCGCGACGGAGAGGTTGATGTCGCGCAGCGCCTGTACCGGCCCGTCATTCGTCTCGAATGTCAGGTCCAGCCCGCGCGCCTCGATCACCGGTTGCTCGCTCACACTCGTCCCCCTGTCGTGGCGGCATTGGCGCCGCCCGCAAATCCTCTCGTTGTGCCGGGCGCGGCGCGCGCGCCCGGCCTGCGGCGTCACACCCCGGCAGGGATGTTCTGCGGGTCGCGCTCCACCTTGCGCGGGGAGTTGAGCGCCTTCCATTTCGACAGCGCCGCATGCGCCGAGGGGAAGGGCGGTCGCGGCACGAACCGTCCGCGCCCGGGCTGGGGCTGGCTGTTCTGCCCCCAGGCCCAGATCACCTCGCCGCGCGAGATCGTATAGCGCGCCTGGGCGCTCACCTCGAAGCCCTCGAAGACGTTGTAGTCGAGGATGGAGTGGTGATTACCCGCCGAGATGGTCTTGGAGATCTTCGGATCCCACACCGTGATATCGGCATCCGCGCCGGGCACCAGCGCCCCCTTCTTCGGATAGATGTTGAGGATCTTCGCGATATTGGTCGAGGTCACCGCGACGAACTCGTTGAGCGTGAGCCGCCCCTTCTCCACCCCTTCGGTCCACAGCACCGCAAGGCGCTCCTCCAGCCCGTTGGAGCCGTTGGGGATCTTGGTGAAATCGCCCACACCCATGCGCTTCTGCTCGGTCGAAAACGCGGCATGGTCGGTGGCCACGACCTGCAGCGAGCCTGCTTGCAGCCCGGCCCAAAGGCTCGCCTGATGATCCTTCGAGCGGAAGGGCGGCGACATCACGCGCCGCGCGGCATGGTCCCAGTCCTTGTTGAAATACTCGGATTCGTCGAGCGTGAGGAACTGCGCGAGCGGCTCGCCATAGACGCGCATCCCCTTCTGACGCGCGCGCCGGATCGCCTCATGCGCCTGCTCGCATGACACATGCACGATATAGAGCGGCACGCCCGCGGCATCGGCGATCATGATGGCGCGGTTGGCGGCCTCGCCCTCGACCTCGGGCGGGCGCGAAT